>NZ_JBHXTO010000009.1:0-30751 GCF_042677425.1 Streptomyces sp. NPDC127119
CAGCCATCCAGGGGCGCGGGGAACGGCGCAATCTTTTGATCTTTGGGGGGCCGGGGGCGAAGCCCCCGGTTTCGGGAAGGGGCGGGGCTGGGGAAGAAGAACCCGCTCCCCGGGAAGCAAGACCTCAGGCCGCCCGCCAGGGCAACTCCGCGGTCACCCGAGTGGGCCCGGCCACCGGCGAATCGACCACGAGAATCCCGTCCACCGCGTCGAGCCGCCCGGCGAGCCCCGCGAGCCCGGACCCCGCCCCGGCATCGGCCCCACCGACCCCGTTGTCGACGACCTGGATCATCAGCCGGTTCTCGATCCGCCACACATCGACCGTCGCCCGCGTGGCCCGCGAGTGCTTGCTGATGTTCTGCAGCAGCTCGGACACCGTGAAGTACGCGATCCCCTCGATGGCGGGCGCCGGCCGGGCCGGCAGGTCGACCTCGACCTGCACGGGCACGGTGCACCGGGAGGCGACCGACGACAGCGCGGCGTCCAGCCCGCGGTCGGTCAGCACGGCGGGATGGATCCCGCGGGCGAGATCCCGCAGCTCCTGGAGCGCCGTCTTCACCTCACCGTGCGCCTCGCCCACCATCCGCGCCGCCGCCTCCGGATCCTCCGCCAGTTTCTCCTTCGCCAGCCCCAGATCCATCGCCAGTGCCACCAGCCGGGCCTGCGCCCCGTCGTGCAGGTCGCGTTCGATGCGCCGCAGGTCGGCCGCCGCCGTGTCGACCACGACACCCCGGTCCGACTCCAGCTCCACGACGCGGGTGGCCAGCTTCGACGGGCCGAGCAGCCCGCCCACGAGGAGCCGGTCCACCAGGGTCAGCGCCCGTACGATCCACGGCGTCGCGAGCGTGAGCAGCAGCCCGACCAGCGCGGTCACGGTGATCTCGAAGGGGTTGTCCAGGTAGACCCGGTGCCCCTCGTCCCCGTACAGCTGCAGTCCGTCCTGTCCACCGGACATGGGGAAGACCCAGAACCACAGCGGGTACGTCAGCAGGGTCCAGCCGGTCGTCCAGAGGGTGATGGCGACGGAGAAGGCGAACACGGCCCACGGGAAGTGGATGACCGTGTAGAGGAGGTGGCGCCAGGACGCGCCGCTCTTCAGCGTCGCCCCCATCCATCCCATGGGGCTCTGCTTGCGCATCCGCAGGGGTTCCGGCGCGGCGACGTCGAGCCCCAGCAGGCCGCGGGCGCGGGCCCGTTCCAGCGCGCCGAGTCCGCGGCAGCCGGCGAGCCCCGCGGCGAGCACCGGGACGCCGAGGAAGGTGATCAGCAGGCCCGCGCCGAGCGACATCATCGTCACGGCGAAGGTGAACATGAAGATGCTGAGCGGCAGACTCAGCATCAGGTAGACGAACTCACGCAGGCTGCGGGCCTCGATCGGCGCCCGCAGCGCGGCGGGGAGCCGGTGCCACCGTTCCCCGGCGCCCTCCTCCCGGAATCCGGGGCCGTCGTCCCACCCGTATCCCTGTCCGTACTCCGTGGCCATGGCCGCCGTCCGTTCCTGTTCGTCAGCTGCTTGAGTCCGGTCAGCTGAGTCGTCCGCTGGTGTAACTCCACTCTGCTGTGCGCGGCGCTCCCGGAACATGGAGCGCGTCGGCGTCTCGGCCCGGGGGTTTTCCCTACCCCGGGGGACGGGCGCACGTGCGTACGCCCCCGAACGCGCCCCGGTCGAGGGCGTCAGGGGGCGTTGTCGAGGGAGTCAGGGGGCGTTAGGCCCTGTCGTCAAATTCCCGCCTGCCGGCCGACGCCTGGCACGCCCTCCGGGCGGACGTCGGGAATTTGACGACAGGACCTAGGGGCGTCGCCCCTCCGGAGGGAAGCCCCGTGATCAGGGCTTCCCTCGGGTGTCACTCCGTCCGGTCCCGCCAGGGCAGTTCCGCCGTGATCGTCGTCGGTCCGCCGACCGGTGAGTCGATGACGAACAGGCCGTCCACCGCGCCGAGCCGGTCCGCGAGCCCCGCCATCCCCGTACCGCCGTCGAGGGAGGCGCCCCCGCGGCCGTCGTCCCAGACCTGTATGAGCAGCCGGTTCTCCGAACGCCACACGTCGACCGAGGCGGACCGCGCCCCGCTGTGCTTGCTGACGTTCTGCAGGAGTTCGGAGACCGTGAAGTACGCGATGCCCTCGATGGCCGCGGCCGGGCGGGCCGGCAGGTCGGCCGTCACCTTCACCGGCACCGTGCAGCGGGCGCCGACCGAGGACAGCGCGGCGTCCAGACCGCGGTCGGTGAGGACCGCCGGGTGGATACCGCGGGCCAGGTCCCGCAGCTCCTGCAACGCCAGTTTCACCTCGCCGTGCGCCTCGTCGACCATGGCCGCGACGGTCTCGTCGGCCTGTCCCTCCAGCAGCTTCTCCTTCGCCAGACCGAGCCCCATCGCGAGGTTCACCAGCCGGGCCTGCGCCCCGTCGTGCAGGTCGCGTTCGATGCGCCGCAGGTCGGCCGCGGCCGTGTCGACGACCACCCCGCGGTCCGACTCCAGCTCGGCGATCCGCTGTTCCAGCTCGTCGGAGGGCGACAGCAGGGCGCGCACCATGGCCCGGTCGGCGTTGGCGAGGCCGCGCGCGAGGAACGGCAGCACCGGCCACAGCACGAACAACGACGTCAGCATGAGGGTGAAGGTGATGATGCTCCACGGCAGCCGCATCAGCTCGTAGAGCACGGTCCGCCAGCCCACCGGATCCTTCAACGCCATCCACAGCCAGCCGAAGAACCCGCCCCGCCCGCGGAACGGCAACGGGCTCGGCTCGTCCACCCGTACCCCGAGCAGGCCCCTGGCCCGCATCCGCTCGAACTTCCCCAGCTGGCGCGCGCCGAGCAGCCCGAACGCCAGCACCGGCAGCCCGATCACCGTCACCGTCAGCCCGGCTCCCAGGAACAGCACGGTGACGACGTAGGTGAAGCCGACGAGGGACGACGGCAGGTTGGCCAGGAGATGCGCGATCTCCTTCCAGGTGTGCCGGTCGTAGGCGAAGCGCGGGGGTGGCGGCCTGTCGGTGCCGGTGCCCAGGGTGTCGACGGCCGGAATGCGTTCGGTCATAGGCGCCACCTTGCCGAACCGCGGCCCGCGGCGCCATGAGGTGGGCCGCCTCCGTCTCCGGGGGAAAACCCCACCATCGGCGGCTCCGGCCCTCCTCTCCGCGGCCGGAGAACCCAACTGCACCATGCCTAACCGTGACGGGCTGCTTACGGTCCCTTTAGCAGGCCCTAGACTCCGGTGCGTACAGATCGTCGAACGCGCGCACCGCACGGCGCGCACGCAGGCGCACGCGTGGTCCTCACGCGTGGTTGTACGGACGTGCGCGGGCCCGTCGTACGAACCCGTACGGGCTCGTCGCACGTACTCGTACGGGCTTGTCGCAAAGGATCACACCAGGTCACACGAGGTCATCCAGGCCAGGGAGCGAGGGGCGGACGTGCCGGAACCGACCATGGTCGCGGCGACCGGAACCACGGGAACCGGAGCCGGTACCGCGGCCACCGGTACCCCTCTCGCGGCGGACTACTTCCAGTCCTACTCGGTCGTCGGACTGCTCGCCGTGGTCGGCGTGCTGTTCGTCGCCGTCGCCTTCGGAGCGGGCCGCCTGCTGCGGCCCGTCGTCCCGACCCCCGAGAAGCTCATGACGTACGAGTGCGGGGTCGACCCCGTCGGCGAGGGCTGGGCCCACACCCAGGTCCGCTACTACGTCTACGCGTTCCTGTACGTGATCTTCGCCGTCGACTCGATCTTCCTCTTCCCCTGGGCGACGGTCTTCGCCGCGCCGGGCTACGGCGCGGCGACGCTCGTGGAGATGTTCATCTTCCTCGGCTTCCTGGCCGTCGGTCTGCTGTACGCATACAAGAAGGGCGTCCTCACATGGACGTGACCCCCACGGCCGCCTCGACCCCGTCGACCTCCTCGGCCGCCTCGATCCCGTCGGCTGCCGAGCCGGTGCTGCTGCCGGAGCCCAAGCGGCTGGGCGCGCTCGCCCGGCTGGCTCCCGAGCCGATGAAGGTGGTCCTCAACTGGGGCCGCCGCTACTCGCTCTGGGTCTTCAACTTCGGACTCGCCTGCTGCGCGATCGAGTTCATCGCGGCGTCGATGGCCCGGCACGACTTCATCCGCCTCGGCGTCATCCCCTTCGCCCCGGGCCCGCGCCAGGCCGACCTGATGGTGGTCTCCGGCACGGTCACGGACAAGATGGCCCCGGCCGTGAAGCGCCTGTACGAGCAGATGCCCGAACCGAAGTACGTCATCTCCTTCGGCGCCTGCTCGAACTGCGGCGGCCCGTACTGGGACTCGTACTCCGTGACGAAGGGCGTCGACCAGATCATCCCCGTCGACGTGTACGTACCGGGCTGCCCGCCCCGCCCGGAGGCGCTGCTCCAGGGCATCCTCAAACTCCAGGAGAAGATCGCCCGGGAGTCCCTGGGGGAGCGGTACGCGTCCTCCGGCGCCGGCCGCCCCTCCGTCGCCGCGCTGCAGAGCGGCCTCGTCCAGCCGCCGGCCGCGGCGCCCACCACGGCTTCGGCCGCGGAGGACGCCCGATGACCGGGACGACCGGATGGCTCCCCGCTCCCGTGGAGGAACTCTTCGGCCCCGACGCCACGGCCGAGGAGTCGTACGAGCTGCTGACGGTCGACGTGCCCCCGGCCACCTGGCTCGCCTCCCTGCAGAGCGCGCGTGACGCTCTGGGCTGCACCTACTTCGACTGGCTGAGCGCCGTCGACGAACCGGGCGCGGGCTTCCGCGTCTCGGCCCATGTCGTGGCCCTGGCCCCCGTACGCCGTCTCCTCGTCCGCACGACCGTCCCGCACTCCGCACCCGTCCTGCCCTCCGCCGTCGAGGTCTACGCGGGCGCCGCCTGGCACGAACGCGAGACCCACGAGATGTTCGGCGTCACCTTCGAGGGCCACCCCGGCCTGGACCCGCTCCTCCTGCCCGAGGGCTTCGAGGGCCACCCCCTGCGCAAGGACTTCGTCCTGGCGGCCCGCGTGGCGAAGGCCTGGCCGGGCGCGAAGGAGCCGGGGGAGTCGGAGCACGGCGGCCCGAAACGCCGCCAGATGCTCCCGCCCGGAGTCCCCGACCCGAACGAGTGGGGCCCCCTCAAGGGCCAGCTCCCCCCGGCCCCCGCCCGCCCGGCCCGAGGCGCGGCCCGCGCGGCGGGTGCGAGAGGAACAGCGGGTGCGAGGGGAGCGGCGGGCGCGCCCGCCGCGACCGGCGAACGCCCGGCACGACGGACCCGCACGGCGGCCGACGGCTCGGCGAGCCGGCCGACGACGCCACCGGTGCCGCCCGCCACGGCCTCGGCCACCCCTGAGCCTGCGCCATCGCCGACACCCACGGCGCCGACGGAACCGACCACTCCGCCCGAGCCGAAGGCACCTGCCGAACCGAAGGCATCCACCGAGCCGAAGGCGCCCGCCGAACCGAAGGCGCCCGCAGCGCCACGCGGTTCGGACGCCCCGTGGCACCAGGCCCGCCCGGCTTTCGACGAGCCCGCAGCACCGGCGGAGCCACAGTCCGGCAAACCTCCGCCCGAGCTGGACGCCCCCGATGCGGCTGACGGCACCGACAACAACTCCGACGATCCCGAAAGCCCCACAGGAGGCGCGCAGTGAACGACGCGCTCGACGTCGCCCTGCGACTCCTCGTCGTCTTCGTCGTGTTCCTGACGTTCCCCCTGATCGTGGGTCAGGCCGAGCACAAGGTGATGGCCCATATGCAGGGCCGCCTCGGCCCCATGTACGCGGGCGGCTTCCACGGCTGGGCCCAACTCGTCGCGGACGGCGTGAAGTTCGCCCAGAAGGAAGACGTGGTCCCGGCCGGCGCCGACCGCCGCATCTTCCAGCTCGCCCCCGCCGTGGCCCTCCTCCCGTATCTCATGGTCCTCCTCGTCATCCCGGTCGGGCCGGGCGAGGGCGCGGTCGGCGAGGTCGTCGACGCGGGCGTCTTCTTCGTCCTCGCCGTGATGGGCGTCAGCGTCCTCGGCTCGCTCATGGCGGGCTGGGCCTCGGCCAACAAGTTCTCCCTTCTCGGCGGTCTGCGCACCGCCGCCCAGCTCCTCGCGTACGAACTCCCCATGCTGCTGACCGCCGCCTCGGTCGCCATGGCGGCCGGCACGGTCTCCCTCCCCGGCATCGTCGACGCCTTCGAGTGGTGGTGGCTGCCCTGGCAGATCGTCGGCGCGATCGTCTTCTTCGTGGCGGGCCTCGCCGAACTCCAGCGCCCGCCCTTCGACATGCCGGTCGCCGACTCGGAGATCATCTTCGGCGCCTACACCGAGTACACCGGTCTGCGCTTCGCCCTGTTCCTCCTCGCCGAGTACGCCGGAATCGTCGTCCTGTGCGGCCTGACCACCGTGCTCTTCCTGGGCGGCTGGCACGGCCCGTGGGGCGCCGACGGCCTCGGCTGGGTCTGGACCCTGCTGAAGGTGGCCGTCCTCGCCTTCGTCGTCATCTGGCTGCGCGTCACCTATCCCCGCCTGCGCGAGGACCAGCTCCAGAAACTCGCCTGGACACTCCTCGTCCCCCTCTCCCTCGCCCAGATCGCCCTCACCGGCATCGTCAAGGTGGTGATCGCGTAACCATGTCCCCCTTTCCCGGCTCCGGCCTGGCCAAGGGCCTTGCCGTCACCCTGCGCACGATGACGAAGAAGACCGTCACCGCGCAGTACCCCGACACCCAGCCCGAACTCCCGCCCCGCACCCGCGGCGTCATCGGGCTCTTCGAGGAGAACTGCACGGTCTGCATGCTGTGCGCCCGCGAGTGCCCGGACTGGTGCATCTACATCGACTCCCACAAGGAGACGGTCCCGGCCGCCGCTCCCGGTGGCCGCGAGCGCAGCCGCAACGTCCTCGACCGCTTCGCCATCGACTTCTCCCTCTGCATGTACTGCGGTATCTGCATCGAGGTCTGCCCGTTCGACGCGCTCTTCTGGTCCCCCGAGTTCGAGTACGCCGAGACCGACATCCACGAACTCACCCACGAACGCGACAAGCTCCGCGACTGGATGTGGACCGTCCCGGCCCCACCGGCCCTCGACCCCGGCGCCGAGGAACCCAAGGAGATCGCCGCCGCCCGCAAGACCGCCGAGAAACTCGCCACGACCCAGGCGCAGGCCCAGGCGCAGGCGCAGGCCGAGCCCACCGACCCGCCGCAGGGAGGCGCATCGTGACTCCCGCCGCGGCCACCGTCTCGGCGGCACAGGCCACGACCACCGCCGCCGAGGCCCACGGCTTCCTCTCCCCGACGGGCGTCGAGATCGCCTTCCTCCTCGTCGGCCTGGTCACCTTCGGCGCCGCGCTCGTCACGGTCACCACGAAGCAACTGGTGCACGCCGCCCTGTGGCTGGTCGTCGCCCTCGGTGGCCTCGCCGTCGAATACCTCCTCCTCACGGCCGAGTTCATCGCCTGGGTGCAGGTCCTCATCTACGTCGGTTCCGTCGTCGTCCTCCTCCTCTTCGGTCTGATGCTCACCAGGGCCCCCATCGGCCGCTCCCCGGACGCCGACTCCGGCAACCGCTGGGCCGCCCTCGCCGTCGCGATCGCCGCTGCCGCCGCCCTCGTCTGGGTGGTCGTCGACGCCTTCCGGACGACCTGGATCGACCTGGACGGCCCCGCCGCCGGCTCCACCGCGGTCACCGGCGCGAGCCTCTTCCAGAGCTGGGTGCTCCCCTTCGAGGCCCTCTCGGTCCTGCTGCTCGCCGCGCTGGTCGGCGCGATCGTCCTCTCCCGCAAGGCGAAGACGAAGGCGAAGGAGGCGGCCGGCGGAACGCCCACCGCGAGCCCCCCGCGCCCCCCGGGCCCGCGAACCGACGCCACCCGAAGCGCTACCACCCGGAGCGACAAGGAAGGCGCCCGCTGATGCACCTCGCCTACCCGGCCGTACTCTCCGCCCTCCTCTTCAGCACCGGCCTCTACGGAGTCCTCGCCCGCCGCAACGCGATCCTGGTCCTGATGTCCGTCGAGCTGATGCTCAACGCCGTCAACCTCAACCTCGTCGCCTTCGACGTCTGGCTCAGCAGGACCGCCCGGGACACCCTGCACTCCGGCCAGGCACTGACCCTGTTCACCATCGCCATCGCCGCCGCCGAGATCGGCATCGGCCTCGCGATCGTCCTCGCCGTGCACCGCAACCGCGGCACCGCGGACATCGACAGGCTCCGCGACACCGCCGAACCCGGTGATGACGACCCCGATGACGACTCCGACGACTCCGACGGCTCCGAGTCCGCCCGGAGCGAACCGGCCGAGAAGGCTGAGGCCACCGCGTGACCACGACCACCCTCGCCGTCCTCGTCCCCCTCCTCCCGTTCCTGGGCGCCGTGGCCGGCCTGCTCCTGGGCCGCACGGCCCCCGGCTTCGCCCGCCCCCTCGCCGTCCTGCCCTCCGTCGCCGCCCTCGCACTCGCCGTGGTCGTCGCCGTACGCCAGGGCGGCGGACAGGCCGTGGACGCGGCGACCGAACTCACCCCGACCGGTTCGGTCCCCGTCGAACTCGCCCTGCACATCGACGGCTTCGCCGCCCTCGTCGCGATCCTCGTCGGCCTGGTCGCGACCTGCGTGCAGATCTACTCGACGGGCTACCTGCGCCACGACCCGCGCTACTCCTCGTACGCCGCTCTCGTCTCCCTCTTCACCTCCGCCATGCTGCTCGTCGTCTACTCCGGCGACCTGATGGTGCTGCTGGTCGGCTGGGAGATCATGGGCATCTGCTCGTACTTCCTCGTGGGCCACTACTGGGAGACCGCGGAGGCACGCGCCGCCTCCATCAAGGCCTTCCTCGTCACCAAGCTCGGAGACGTCCCCTTCCTGATCGGTCTGTTCGCGCTCGCCGCCGACACCGGTTCGTTCCGCATCACGAAGATCCTCGGCAACGTCGCGAGCGGCGGACTCGACCACCCCACGCTGATCGCCCTGCTGCTCCTCGCCGGTGTGGCGGGCAAGTCGGCGCAGTTCCCGCTCCACACCTGGCTCCCCGACGCGATGGCGGGCCCCACACCCGTCTCCGCGCTGATCCACGCCGCGACGATGGTCGCCGCCGGTGTCTACTTCATCGCCCGGCTCCTCCCGGTCTTCGCCGCCTCCGCGGCCGCACTGGTCGTCCTCGCCGTGATGGCCGCCGTGACGATGGCGGGCTCGGCCCTCGCCGCGCTCGCCCAGGACGACATCAAGCGGGTCCTCGCGTACTCGACGATCGGACAGCTCGGCTACATGACCGGCGCCCTCGCCGTCGGCGACCGCGGTGCCGCCGTCTTCCACCTCCTCGCACACGGCGCCTTCAAGGCGCTGCTGTTCCTCGCGGCCGGCGTGATCATCCACGCCGCCGGCACCAACTCGCTGGCCGCCATGTCCCGGATGAAGGACCTGCGCGCCCGCGTCCCCGACGCCTACTGGACGATGACCGTGGCGCTCCTCGCGCTCGCCGCGATCCCGCCCTTCAGCGGCTTCTTCTCCAAGGAGTCCGTCCTCGGAGCCGCCGAGCACGCCGCCGTCGGCCACGCCGAGAGCGTCCCCGGAGCCGCGGGCTGGATCGTCCTCGTCTCCGCCCTGGTGACGGCCCTCCTCACCGCCGCCTACGCGATGCGCCTGTGGCTGCTCGCCTTCCACGGCCACGGCACCGAGGCCCCCGACCACGGCAAGCAGCCCCTCGCCATGAACTCCGTGCTGTGGCTGCTCGCCCTCCCGTCACTCGCCTTCGGACTCGCCACCGGCGTGCTCCCCGACTGGTTCGACGGCCGCAGCCTCACCCCGACCCTCACCACAGCCGTCCTCGGTACGGGTGTCGCCCTGGTCGGCGGCATCGTCACGTACGGCGCGTGGCGGCACACCACCGCCATGGCCGGCCGCGTGCCGCTGGGCGCGGTCGCCGCCCACCCGGACGCCGACGGCGGCCTGGTCGAGGCCGAGGCCATCGCCAGCCACGAACCCGCGTACGGCAACGTGGCCTCCGCACCCGACCCGTCGGACCCCGGCCGCCTGCTGCTCGGCCCCCTGCACCGCCACGCGGCCGTCGGTTTCCACCTGGACGCGGTGTACGCGGCGCTCTTCGTCCGCCCCGTCCAGGCCGCGGCCACCCTCGTCCGGTTCCTCGACCGCGAGGTCGTCGACACCTACGTGCGCGGCGCGGGCGCCCTGCCCCGCTGGCTGGGCACGGCCGTCCGGCGCGCCCAGACCGGCAATCTGCAGACCTATGTGAGCGCGCTGCTCGCCGGCACCGTCGTCCTGGTGGTCGCCGCCCTCCTCGTCGCCACCGCGGGAGCGTGAGCAGGCGTGATCGATATCAACGAATCCGTGATGCAGTTTCTTCTGGCGTTCATCGTCGTCGCCCCGCTCATCGGGGCCGCAGCCGCTCTCCTGCCGGCCCCGCCCGGGCTGAAGGGGAGGTCGCCCGAGCAGGCCGTGCTGCGGCACGGCACGACCGTCACCGGCGCCGTACTCATCGCCGCGATCGTCTTCACGCTCGGCTTCGACCACGACCATCCGTCGAAGATGCAGGCCACGACGGACATCAGCTGGATTCCCGCACTCGACGTGCGGATCCACCTCGGCATCGACGGCATCTCCCTCCCCCTCCTCGTGCTGACCGCGCTGCTGACCTTCCTGTGCGCGCTGTACTCCTCCTTCAAAATGCCGTCGGGCCCGTCCCCGAAAGCATTCGTGGCGCTCGTGCTCGTGCTGGAGTCCGGCACCCTCGCGACCTTCGCCGTCCTCGATCTGCTGCTGTTCTTCCTCGCGTTCGAGATGGTGCTCATCCCGATGTACTTCCTCATCGCCCGCTGGGGCGGTGAGCAACGAACCCGGGCCGCCTGGAAGTTCATCCTCTACACACTGCTCGGTTCCGTGATCATGCTGCTGGGCCTGCTCCTGATCGGAATCAAGGCGGGCACTTTCGACATGGTGGCACTCGCCACTGACAATCACCCCGCGCTGACCACATCGGTGCAGGTCGTCGCCGTTCTGGCGATCGGGATCGGGCTCGCGGTCAAGACGCCGATGTGGCCGCTCCACAGCTGGCTGCCGGACGCGCACACCGCCGCCCCGACCGTCGGCTCGGTCCTGCTGGCCGGAGTCCTGCTGAAGATGGGCACGTACGGGTTCGTCCGGATCCTGCTGCCGATCACGCCGGACGGCATGAGCACCTTCGCCCCGTATCTCGCGGCCTTCGCGGTCGTCGGGATCATCTACGGTTCGCTGGCCTGCCTGGCGCTCGCCAAACAGGGCGCGAAGGGCGACCTCAAACGCCTCATCGCGTACTCCTCGGTCGGCCACATGGGCTTCGTACTCCTCGGCATCGCGTCGATGACCCCGACCGGCGTGAACGGCGCGCTGTTCGCGAACATCGCCCACGGCCTCATCACCGGCCTGCTCTTCTTCCTCGTCGGCGCGCTCAAGGACCGCACGGGCACGACCGACCTCGACTCCCTGGCGCGGACGACCGGGGCCGCGCTCTACGGCCGGGCCCCGCGCCTCGGCGGCCTGCTCGCCTTCGCCGCCGTCGCCTCGCTCGGACTGCCGGGCCTCGCCGGGTTCTGGGGAGAGATGCTCACGCTGTTCGGCGCGTTCGACCCCGCCGACGGTCTCAGCCGGCCCGCGTTCCTGACGTTCATGGCGATCGCCGCGTTCGGCACCCTGCTCACGGCCGCGTACATGCTCGTCGTCGTCCGCCGGGTCTGCATGGGCGACACCTCGCAGCACCCGGAGCACTCCGAACACTCTGGGCAGGGGAGTCCGAAGCTCGCCGACGTCCGGACGTACGAGTTCGCCGCCTGGACCCCGCTCGTCGTCCTCACCGTCGTCGCCGGGCTCTGGCCCAAGGCACTCCTCGGCCTGACCGACCCGGCCGTGCAGCAGCTCCTCTCAGGAGGCACCCGATGAGCCCCCAGGCCCAGGACCAGGCAGCGTCCCTGGTCCAGTCCGTCGACTGGCTCGCGATCGCCCCGCCCACCATCGCGGCGGTCGTCGCACTCGCGGTGCTCGTGGCCGACCTCTTCGTGGACGGCAGGAAGAAGGCCCTGCTCGGCTGGGTCTCCGTCGCGGGCCTCGCCCTCGCCGCGCTGGCCCTGCTGCCCCTCCTGGACGGCGACCGCTCCACGTTCTGCCTGACGGGCGCCACGGACGTGTGCAGCTACGCGGCGGACCGGTTCACGCTGGTCATCCAGTTCCTCGTCCTCGGCGGCGCGCTCCTCGCGGCGCTTCTGTCGATGACCACCCTGAAGGACGCGGGCAAGGACGCCGGCGGAGACACCGACAAGGCATACCCCGAAGGGGAGTTCTGGTTCCTGCTGCTCTCCTCGGCCGCCGGCGCCGCCCTGCTGCCCGCCTCGCGCGATCTCGCCACGCTGATCGTCGCCCTGGAGGTCGCCTCCCTGCCCGCCTTCGCCCTCGTCGGCATCAAGCACGGCGACCGGAAGTCCTCCGAAGCGGCCCTGAAGTTCTTCCTGTCCTCGGTCACCGCGACCGCCGTGAGCCTCATGGGCGTCAGCTTCGTCTACGCGTCGACAGGCACCCTGTACCTCACGGAGATCGCCACCCGCATCGAGGACGTCGATCCCCAACTGCACACGCTCGCCCAGGCGGGCGTCGTCCTCACCCTCGTGGGCTTCGCCTTCAAGACGGCCGCCGTGCCCTTCCACTTCTGGGTACCCGACACCTACGTAGGAGCCCCTCTCCCGGTCGCCGCCTACCTGTCGGTCGTCGGCAAGGCGGTCGGCTTCTCCGGCCTGATCCTCGTCACCGTGATCGCCCTCCCGTCGTACGCGGACGTCTGGGGCCCGGCACTCGCCGCACTCGCCGCACTCACCATGACGATCGGCAACGTCGGCGCCCTGCGGCAGCGGACCACGCGCGCGTACAGCGCGGTACGGCTCCTCGCCTGGTCCTCCGTGGGACAGGCCGGCTACCTCCTGGTGCCGATCGCCGCCGCCGCGTACTCCGAGGACGCCCGGAAGGCCGTCGGCTCCACAGTCGCGTACGCCCTCATGTACGCCGCCGTGAACCTCGGAGCCTTCGCGGTGGCCGCCCTGGTGGCCCGTACGAAGCCCCTGAACCGGATCAGCGACTACCGCGGCCTGTACGCCTCCCGCCCCCTCGCCGCGCTCGTCCTCGGCTTCTTCCTGCTCTGCCTGGCCGGTCTGCCGCCGGGCATCATCGGACTCTTCGCGAAGGTCACCGTCTTCTCGGCGGCCGTCGAGGCGGGACTCGGCTGGCTCGCCGTCGTCATGGCCGTCAACGTCGTGATCGCGCTCTTCTACTACCTCCAGTGGACGACCCTGCTGTTCCGCGCCCCCGAGGGCGAAACCGAGTCGCACCGCGTCCCGGCCCCCCTCACCGCGGCGATCGCCCTGACCGCCGTCCTGGGCGTCGCGCTCTCCGGGGCACCTCAGCTCATCCTGCGCTTCTCGGACACCGGCCTCTTCTGACGCCTTCCCCGAAGCGATAGCCCGCGCGCGTGGGGCAGCCCCCTCCACGCGCGCGTGCGGTACCCCGTCACCTCACCCGGCCATCACCCGGACAGCCGACGCGCGAGCCCGTGCGCACAAGGGAACTAGTGCTCCCCGCCTGGCGTTGACCAGTGAGGGAGGGTCCACTGGACCGTGGAGTCACGGAACCAGTGACGTCAGAGATCGACAAGCAAGGGTTCCCCTGCCGCACGATTTGGAGGGCGTACCGTGCACCGCCGGCACAACGGGTTCAGGACCGCCGTACTCCTCGGGGGACTGTCCGCACTCATCATCGTCATCGGCAGTTTCTTCGGGCGTACGGGCCTCGTCGTCGCACTGGTCATCGCGATCGGGACGAACGCGTACGCGTACTGGAACAGCGACAAGCTGGCTCTACGCGCGATGCGCGCGCGCCCGGTGAGCGAATTCGAGGCCCCGGCGCTCTACAAAATGGTCCGGGAGCTGTCCACACAGGCCCGCCAGCCCATGCCCCGCCTGTACATCTCCCCGACGGAAGCACCGAACGCGTTCGCGACGGGCCGTAATCCCCGCAACGCCGCCGTGTGCTGCACCGAGGGCATCCTGCGCATCCTGAACGAGCGGGAGCTGCGCGGCGTCATCGGCCACGAACTGAGCCACGTCTACAACCGCGACATCCTCATCTCGTCCGTCGCCGGAGCCCTGGCCTCCGTGATCATGTTCCTGGTCAACTTCGCCTGGCTGATCCCGATCGGCCGCTCCAACGACGACGACGGCCCCGGCCTCCTCGGCATGCTGATGATCATGATCCTCGGCCCGCTCGCCGCGTCCGTCATCCAACTCGCCATCAGCCGCTCCAGGGAGTACGAGGCGGACGCGTCCGGCGCGCAGCTCACCGGGGACCCGCTGGCCCTCGCGAGCGCCCTGCGCAAGCTGGAGGCGGGCACGAAGCAACTGCCGCTGCCTCCGGAGCCCCGCATCGAGACGGCGAGCCACATGATGATCGCCAACCCCTTCCGTCCGGGCCAGGGACTCTCCAAAATGTTCTCAACGCACCCGCCCATGGCGGAGCGCATCGCCCGGCTCGAACAGATGGCAGGTCGCCACCAGTGAAGACAATCCTCAACATCATCTGGCTCGTCCTGAGCGGCTTCTGGCTGTTCCTCGGCTACCTGCTCGCGGGCGTGCTGCTGTGCATCACGATCATCGGAATCCCGTTCGGCGTCGCCGCTTTCCGTATCGGCACGTACGCGCTGTGGCCGTTCGGCCGGACGACGGTCGAGCGCCGTGACGCGGGGGCGCCGTCCTTCATCGTCAACATCCTCTGGCTGATCCTCGCCGGCTGGTGGCTGGCCCTCGCGCACATCGTCACGGGCCTCATCCAGTGCGTCACGATCATCGGCATCCCCCTGGGCATCGCCAACTTCAAGCTGATCCCGGTCTCGCTGTTCCCCCTGGGACGCGAGATCGTGCGTACGGACCAGCCGTTCACGTCGTCGGTCCGGTAGGGCGGCGCCGGGGGTGCGGAGGCCGAAGTACGCCCTGACGGCGTACGACGCCGACGCAGAGGACGACGAGATCTGGGCGCTGTGCGCGGACGCCGAGAACGTCTTCGGCGATCCGCCGGCTCCCGCACGCGGCACGTACGAACTGCTCGGCTGCGTCCCCGAGGGAGAGCTGGACAAAGCCCTCCCGCGCGCGCGTGCCGACGGATCGGCGCCGCTCGGCACCCTCGTCCTGGAGATCCTCGACAAGGACGGCGAGCGGGTCGAAGCATGGTCCCTGGAGGACGTACGCGTCCTCGGTGACCGCCCGTGCGCGCGCGACCTGTCATTGCGCGACCTCACCGTCAGGGCGCGCGAGTCCCCGCACAACCCGTTCGACTATCCCCAGTGCCCGCCGCTCTCCCCGGGCTACCGGCTGCTCGGCGCGGAGGACGAACCCTGGGGCGGCTGCCGGGACCTGGCGCACGTTCAGGGCAGGCAGCCGGACCCCTGCGAACCACCCGTGCGGCTGCTCGGCTGCTCCCCGCGCGGAGCCCTCCGCACAGCCCTGGACGCGGGCGAGGAGGACCTCGGTCACGCCAAGCTGATACGCGTCGACAGGGCGGGCCGTCCCGTCCAGTCCGCCGTCCTGGATTCCCTCCGCGCGCGGCCCCGGCCTGGTGGACCTCACGCTGGAGCCCTGGTCGGACCGGCCGCCGACCGCGGCCGAGGAGGTCTGGGAACTGTGGGACACCGGCCGCCCCACCGAGCCCGGCCTCTGGGCCCGGTGCGGCGCGGAGGGCCGCCGTCACTGGCTGACCACGGCACTGGCCCGCCACGACCCCGGCAGACCCGACGCGGAACCTGGCCGTACCCATCACCTCGACGGCCGCCACATCATCGACGAGCCGGGTTTCTTCTGCGCGCTCGGTGAGGCGGTCAACGGACCCGGCGGCTATTTCGGCCGGGGTCTCGACGCCCTCGACGACTGCCTGCGTGGCCGCTGGGGTGCTCGACGGCCCTTCACCCTGATCTGGCACGACGCGGAGGTCGCCCGCCGCTGCCTTGGCCTTGTCCCGCGCACCGACCACCGCCCGTGGACGTTCGAGGAACTTCTCGCGTTCCTCGTGGACGAGAGCATCGACGTCCGTCTCGACTGAGAGCCGCTCGTCCGAGGGTTATCCACAGGCCGGCCCGATTGTCAGAGGCGCGCTGCATCATGAATGCATGACCGAGATCGAGCAGTTGCTGGCACGTGTCCTCGCGGAGGCACACAACTCGCGGCCGTGGGGCTGGCCTTCGCTCCCCGACCCCGTGGACGCCGCCACGCTCGCCCGCGCCGAGTCCGCCCTCGGCTTCTCCGTCCCGCCGCTGCTCGCCGCGCTCTATCTGCGGATAGGGGACGGAGGATTCGGCCCGGAGTACGGTCTGCTGCCCCTGCTCGACAGCCCGCCCTCGGGAGAGCCGGCGGTCGTCGCGCAGTACCTCGCCCACCGCGAGAGCGGCCGCAAGGACCCCGACTGGCCCTGGCCGGAAGGCATCCTGCCGATATCCCACTGGGGCTGCGGAATGTACGCGTGCGTGGACTGCCGTACCCAGGACGCCGCGGTGCTCCTGTTCGAGCCGAACGCCGACGACGCCGACCACGCCTGGTACGTGGACGCCCCCACGCTCACGGCCTGGCTCGACACCTGGCTCCAGGGCACCGGCTGGTACGACGAACTGAACGACGACACGGACCTGCAACCGTGGCCCGACTTCCGCATACGAACGACAACGGCACAAGCGTCATAGCCGCGCGGCTCCCACCCGCCGCCCACCCCAGCAAGGGGCACGGTAAACGCCGCGCTCAACCCCCACTGACCCGCACGATGCACACGACCCCAAGCCCCTCCCAGCAAGGGGCGCGGGGAACGGCGCGAGCAACCCCCACCGACCCGCACGATGCAGACCACCCCAAGCCCCTCCCACCAAGGGGCGCGGGGAACGGCGCGAGCAACCCCCACCGACCCGCACGATCGGCACAGGCCTCAGCCCCAGCCCCTGCAAGGGGCGCGGGGAACTGCGCACCCAGCCCCCACCGACCCGCACACATCCGCCGACCCCCGGCACCTCAAGGCCCGTGAGGGCGAACGCAGGCGCGAGCGGTCAACGCGCGCGAAACCGCCAACGCACCCCGTACACACCCGCCCCCAACCCCAGCACACCGACCCCCACCGCAACGGACAGCCACGGCAGGGCGAAAGCCAGCGTCAGGCACCCCGCAAGCCCCACCGCCGGCAGGACCCGCGACACGGCCGTCGAACCCAGCGTCCACGCCGAGGCGTTGGCGATCGCGTAGTACACCAGTACCCCGAAGGAGGAGAAGCCGATCGCGCCCCGCACATCCACCGTCGCGGCCAGCACCGCGACCACCGCTCCGACGGCGAGCTCCGCCCGGTGGGGCACCCGGAAGCGCGGATGCACGGCGGCCAGCCCACCCGGCAGATGCCGGTCGCGGGCCATGGCCAGCGTCGTCCGCGACACCCCCAGGATCAGCGCGAGAAGGGAGCCGAGCGCCGCCACCGCGGCACCCACCCGTACGACCGGGACGAGCCCCGGTGCCCCGGCGGCGCGCACCGCGTCGGCGAGCGGCGCTGTCGCCTGCCCGAGCCCCGTCGGCCCCAGCACGGAGAGGACGGCCACCGCCACAGCCCCGTACACGACGAGTGCGATACCCAGAGCGAGCGGGATCGCGCGCGGAATGGTGCGCGCCGGATCCCGTACCTCCTCGCCGAGGGTTGCGATCCGCGCGTACCCGGCGAAGGCGAAGAACAGTAGTCCGGCCGCCTGGAGCACTCCACCGGCACCCCCGGAGACGCCCGCGCCGAGCCGCCCGGCGTCGGAGTCCCCCGAGGTCAGACAGACGACCACGACGGAAGCGAGGACCGCGAGGACCACCGCGACGATCACCCGCGTCAGCCACGCGGATTTCTGCACACCGCCGTAGTTCACCGCGGTCAGGGCCACCACCGCCCCGACCGCCACCGCGTGCGCCTGCCCCGGCCACACGTACGTGCCCACGGTGAGCGCCATCGCCGCGCACGAGGAGGTCTTGCCCACGACGAACGACCAGCCCGCCAGATGTCCCCAGAACTCGCCGAGCCGTTCGCGGCCGTACACGTACGTTCCGCCCGACGCGGGATAGCGGGCGGCGAGGCGTGCCGAAGCGGTCGCGTTGCAGTAGGCGACGACGGCGGCGATGCCCAGCGCGAGGAGCAGTCCGGATCCCGCGGCCCGTGCCGCGGGCCCCAGCGCGGCGAAGATTCCCGCACCGATCATCGAGCCGAGGCCGATGACCACGGCGTCCCCGACACCGAGCGTTCGCCGCAGCTCAGCCGCGCTGCCCGCGGCTCCGGCTCCGGCCCTGGACCCGGCATCGGGACCGGCACCGGATTCGGACCCGGCCCCGGACGAACCCGGCCGGGCGGGATCGGACTGTGTCATGAACCGCACCCTACTGATCAGTGCAACCGGCCGCCGTCGCGCCGACGTCCTCCCCAGCAACAAGGAGCGAACAGAAGAGCGAAACACGGAACGACAAAAAACAGCCGAGAGCGGTATGACCACAGCCTTGTGCGAGCAGGATCACAGCACAGGTACAGCACGAAAGGGCAGGTTCACGGCATGGGCATCATCAGCTGGATCATTCTGGGGCTGCTGGCCGGAGCCATCGCCAAGTTCCTGCTGCCGGGACGCGATCCCGGCGGCTTCATCGGCACGACACTGATCGGCGTCGCGGGCGCCTTCATCGGCGGCTGGATATCAGCCCGTTGGCTGGACCACCCGATCTCCAAGGACTTCTACGACGGAGCCACCTGGGCCGCCGCGATCGGCGGCGCGCTGGTTCTGCTGATCGGCTACCGCATCCTGTTCGGCAACTCGCGCGACTGACCGCGCGCCCCCGAGGCCGCAGCCAGCAGGCGAGAAGGGTGGGCACCCGAGGTGCCCACCCTTTCTCGTACGTGCGGCCGGCGTCCGCGGAACGACCGGCACGTCACCGGTAGTTGACGAACTGCAGCGCGAAGTCGAAGTCCTTGCCCTTGAGCAGGGCCTGCACGGCCTGCAGGTCGTCACGGCTCTTCGAGCTGACCCGCAGCTCGTCGCCCTGCACCTGCGCCTTCACGCCCTTCGGGCCCTCGTCGCGAATGATCTTCGCGACCTTCTTCGCGTTGTCCTGGGAGATGCCCTCCTCGATCGAAGAGAAGATCTTGTACTCCTTGCCGGAGAGCTGCGGCTCACCGGCGTCCAGCGCCTTCAGCGAGATGCCGCGCTTGATCAGCTTGGTCTCGAACACGTCGAGGATGGCCTTCACCCGCTCCTCGGAGTTCGCCTCCATGAGGATCTTCTCGCCGGACCAGGAGATGGAGGCGCCCACGTTCTTGAAGTCGTAGCGCTGCGAGATCTCCTTGGCGGCCTGGTTGAGGGCGTTGTCGACCTCCTGCCGCTCGACCTTCGAGACGATGTCGAAACTGGAGTCGGCCATGTCCTGTGGCTCCTTGTATCGGGGTGCGTAGTGGCGGCCGTCGAACCCGCTTCGGTCCCGGGCCGCATCCGCATAAGCCTAGCCACCCCCTCCCCTCCGGGCACCGATCAATCGAGTGGCGAAGCACCCCCGAGCATCGGGTATCGTTTACGTCGTTGCCACGGAGCGCCGCCGAAAGACGGTTCGAATGGCAGCAAGCCCGGCGGTGTGCCCGAGCGGCCAAAGGGAGCAGACTGTAAATCTGCCGGCTCAGCCTTCCCAGGTTCGAATCCTGGCGCCGCCACGCTGAGAGAAGAAACCCTCTCTGAAATGCGAGTAAGCATTTCAGAGAGGGTTTCTTCATATTCGGGCGGCTTCAGGTCCGGAGGCCGGTGGCGCGCCTGTTCCAGGGCCCCGGACCACGGGAACGCGGGGCGCCCACGCAGCCGCGCCCGGCCTTCTCTCCGTACCCTGGCCCCATGTCCTCACGTCGTCGGATCTGTCCCGTGTGCCGTCGCGAGATCGCCGTCGTCGCCGGGCGGTTCGCCCGGCACGACCCGGCGGGGGCGCGGGGGAGCGGGGAACTCGTGTCCTGTCCGGGGTCGCGCAGGCACGCGGAGCTGGGGGCCTCTCAGCCGGCGCTGGACGGGTACGTCGTGGCGGACTTCCCCGGCCAGCTTCCGCTCTTCTGACTCCCGCGGTATCGCGGGCCATCGGGCACCGGCCACCGGCCACCGGCCACCAGCTTCCGGGCGGGCGGTCGGGACCGCCGGGCCTGCCCCTCACCGGCGACGCGCCCCAGATCAGTCCTGGCCGCCCACCTACTGGTCAGTTACCCGCCACCGACTTGACCGCCACCGACACCGGTGTGGAACCGCTGATCAGTTCCAGGGTCAGACCGGCGGTCGCCGGGGTGTCCACCAGTTCCGCGAGGACCGCGGCGACGTCGTCGCGCGGGACCGGTCCGCGGCCCGTGGCGGCCTCCAGGCGGACGAGGCCCTTGCCCGCGTCGTTCGTCAGCATTCCGGGGCGCAGGATCGTCCAGTCCAGGCCGCGGTGGGCGCGTACGTACGCGTCGGCCTCGCCCTTGGCGCGCAGATATCCGTCGAACACCTCGTCCCCGGGGTGCTCCGGGTCCGCGCCCATGGACGAGACCACCACATGGCGGCGCACGCCCGCCCGGGCCGCCGCGTCCGCGAAGAGCACCGCGGCTCCCCGGTCCACGGTCTCCTTGCGGGCCTCCCCGCTGTCCGGGCCCGCGCCCGCCGCGAAGATCGCGGCGTCCGCGCCCCGCAGATGCGCGGAGACCTCCTCCTCCGAAGCCGACTCCAGATCGCACAGCACCGGCTCGGCGCCGGCCGCCCGCAGATCGTCGCCCTGCTCGGCTCGGCGGATGATCCCCGCGACCTCGTCACCGCGCGCGGAGAGCAGCCGCTCAAGCCGCAACGCGATCTGACCATGACCTCCAGCGATAACAATGCGCATGTTTCCGACCGTACGCCCGGATGGAGACACTCGCCGCACAACCCTGTGGATAACTCGTGAGTCTCTTGAGAGATCACGTTGTACGAGGGGGACGCCGTCAGGCGTCATAAGGAGACCGTCATCACCGCCACACGCATGAGCCCCGCCGGCCGCAAGAGCCCTGTCATACGCAGGACTCTCACCGCGGTCGGCTGCACCACCGCACTGCTCTCCGGAGTGGCCGCCTGCGGCACGGTGGAGAACCTCACCGCCGGTCAGAAGGTGGACCAGGCCGTCGAAGGGCTCGGCGGAAAGAAGTCGCTCGCCTTCGAGTTGGGGCTCGACGCCAAGCCCTCGGCACTCGTGAAGCTGGCCGGGGAGGAGGAGCCGGGCGAGGAGATGCCGCCCGAGCTCGCGAAACTGTTCGCCGGAGTACGGGTCAAGGTGTCGGTGGAGTCGCGCAAGCCGCTCGCCGACTCGGGTGAGAAGGATCTCGTCGGGACGGCCATGTCGGTCTCGGGGCCCGACGGTGTCCTCGCCGAGTACCGCCTCGTCGGCGACTACACGTACTACCGGGCCGACATGAAGGCGTTCGGCGAGGCGATGGGCTTCCCCCTGCCGACCGCCGACGAGCTCCCCGAGAGCGAGAAGGAGCTCAGGCCGGTCCTTGAGGGCAAGTGGATCAAGATCGACAACCGCGAACTCGACCGCGCGGCGAAGGACGCCACCGGCGAGGACGGCAAGGGCGGCAAGGGCAGGGCAGGCGCGGCCGATCCGGCCGACGAGATCGACAGCAGGACCCAGCAGAAGATCCTCAAGGCCGTGCGTTCGGTCGTCGCCCGCGAGGTCACCTTCAGCGACAAGGGAGGCAGCGACGGCGTCGAACGGGTCGTCGCCAAGGCCTCGTTCCGCGATCTGCTCACCGGCATCATCGACAAGCTGCGGCCGCTGGCGGGCGAACTCCCGGCGAGCGCCGAACTGCCCACCGACGAGGACCTGAAGGACGCCCCGGACAAGAAGGTCGCCGTCGACTTCTCTTTGAAGAACGGTGACCTGACCCGCGTCTCCGTCGACCTCGCCACCCTGGCGGACGACCCGAAGGGCGCGAAGGTCCCGCTGGTCATGACGTTCGGCGAAGCCGGGGACATCAGTGCCCCGTCCGGCGCCACGAAGCTGCCCGCGGGAGAGTTCGGCGGCCCGGGCAATCCGTTCACCAGCGGTCTGCTGGGCGGCTTCTGACGCTCAGTCCATCGGCAACCACGGCAGCCGCGTCCACCGGCAACCACAGTCACCGGCAGCCGCGTCCACCGGCAACCGCAGTCACCTGCAGCCGCATTCGCCCCACAGCGGACGAACGCACGCGCGCGTAGCGAGGCCAACGGCCTCCACGCGCGCGTGCCGCGCATCTCATCCCACCCACACGTCATCGGGACGCACGCTCACGACTGCCCCGTACGCCCCTGACGCGGCAGGTCCAGCGCCACGGCCACCGCCGAGTTGCAGTACTCCCGCACCGCGCTCGTCCGCGCCACCACGCGCCCCCGGTGCACCACGATCCGGCTGTACGCCAGCGACAGCGCACCGTCGAGCCGGTCCCCGCGCACCGCGAGCAGCTCCGCCGGGAAGCCGGCCTCCACGCGCACCTCGGGCAGTCCCAGCACCGCCCGCGCCGACGAACTCACCGCGTCGTACGCGTCGGTGGACCGCAGCCCGTACCGCGAGGCCAGCAGATACGCCGCCTCCAGCGGGTCCCCGCGGCCCACGGGGTTCGACAGGTCCCGCAGGGCGCCGCTCCCGGCCGCGACCCGTACCCCGGCCGCCCGCAGCAGTTGTACGGGCGCCGTGCCGCGGCGGTCCACGCCCGAACAGCCGCCCTGGGGCAGGCAGACGACGGTCACACCGGCCGCGGCGAGCTGGTCGGCCGACCGCGAGGCCACCTCCGAGGGCAGCCGGCTCAGCCCTCCGCAGGGGCCGAGCGTCACCCCGGGCCGCAACCCGCCCGCCATCGCCGCGAGGCGCCCGAGCCGGGCCGGATCGTCACCGTCCGTGTGCAGATCGACCGGGCAGCCCTGCTCCGAGGCCACCTCCAGGACCGCCTCCACATATCCCGTCGGATCCGGGTCCAGATCCGGACAACCGCCCACTACGGAGGCGCCCATCTTCACCGCGTCCCGCAGCATCGCCAGCCCGTCGGCCCCGGCGAGTCCGGTGAGTACCCGGGGCATCGCCACGACCGTCAGCTCGACCAGCCCCCGCAGCGCGCGCCGCGCCTGGAGGACCGCCGCCATCGAGCCCAGCCCCTGCACGTCGCCCACGCGCACGTGCGAGCGGACGGCGGTCGCCCCGTGGCCGAGTTGGAGGAGAGCGGCCTCGGTCGTACGGCGCTGGACCTCCCGGCCCTCGTACGAGACCGGGCCCTCGCCGTCGGCCGACAGGGCCGTGTCGCCGTGGGCGTGGGGCTCGGCCGGGGCCGGCAGGAGCAGATGCCCGGAGAGGTCCACGCGCGCGGTGTGCGCGGTGAGGCTGCCCGCTGTGCCGACCGCCTCGATACGTCCGTCGGCCAGCCGTACGTCCACGAGCCGGCCGTCGGTGAGCCGCGCACCGCAGAGCAGCAGGTCGGACCCGTTGTCCCGGCCGGACGGGCCCGGGGAACCCGAGGAGCCCGAGGACGAGGAGCTCGACGAGGAGTGGTGCGGCTGCGGCTGGCTGTCTGGCATCGCGCTCCTGGGGCTCGTCGGCTGCGCAGGAGAGGCACAAGATCACGCAGCGTGAGTCGAGCCTAGGGTGACGATCGGCACACATCGAGGAGGAGCGGAATAGTCGTACCGGTGTGGTCCGTCGTGCCGGAGAGGCGGGTGGAACAGCCGGTGAGGACCCGGGAACGGGCCGGAGCCGGTGCCACGAAACGGATTTGGGCGATCGGCTGCCGAGCGTGTAATGTCTTCATCGCTCGCCCCAATAGCTCAGTCGGTAGAGCGTCTCCATGGTAAGGAGAAGGTCTACGGTTCGATTCCGTATTGGGGCTCTGGTGTGGGAAGTTCCCGTCGAAAGGCGGGAACTGATCACATCAAAGCGGTGTAGCTCAGTCGGTAGAGCAAGCGGCTCATAATCGCTGTGTCACCGGTTCAAGTCCGGTCACCGCTACTGACGGTAGCCGATTGCGGGGTCGGTCCTTCGATCGGTTACTCTTCTATGCGTTAATCCATGTCCCATCCGTCCGGCAAGGAGCACTCACGTGGCTGCCACCGACGTCCGCCCGAAGATCACGCTGGCCTGCGTGGAGTGCAAGGAGCGGAACTACATCACCAAGAAGAACCGGCGTAACAACCCGGATCGCATGGAGATGAAGAAGCACTGCCCGCGTTGCAACTCGCACACTGCGCACCGCGAAACGCGATAAAAAAGGCTCGTTCACGAGGCCGTCCCCTGTAATCGGGGGGCGGCCTCGCGTCGTTGAACACCAGTTGCGAACCAGTGCGAACCAGGAGGTGCCGAGCCGATGGCGCTCGACCAGTCCTTCGTAGGGCGGTCCTACCCGCCCACCGACCCGTACGAGGTCGGCCGGGAGAAGATCCGTGAATTCGCGGAAGCGGTGGGAGATCCCCATCCCGCCTACACGGACCCGGACGCGGCCAAGGCCCTCGGCCACCCCGATGTGATCGCGCCGCCGACTTTCGTGTTCGCGATCACTTTCAAGGCCGCGGGGCAGGTCGTCCAGGACCCGCAACTGGGTCTCGACTACAGCCGGGTCGTGCACGGCGACCAGAAGTTCGTCCACCGGCGCCCGGTGCGCGCGGGGGACCGGCTGACGGTCACGTCCACCATCGAGGCGATCAAGTCGATGGCGGGCAACGACATCCTGGACATTCGAGGCGAGGTCCGCGACGAGGCCGGCGAGCACGTGGTGACCGCCTGGACCAAGCTCGTGTCCCGTGCGGCCGAGGGGGCGTGAACCGATGACCGCGAAGATCGCGTACGACGACGTCGAGGTCGGCACCGAGCTGCCGGCCCAGACCTTCGGAGTGACCCGCGCCACGCTCGTGCAGTACGCGGGCGCCTCGGGGGACTTCAACCCGATCCACTGGAACGAGAAGTTCGCCAAGGAGGTCGGCCTCCCGGACGTCATCGCGCACGGCATGTTCACCATGGCCGAGGCGATCCGGGTCGTCACCGACTGGGCCGGAGACCCGGGCGCGGTCGTCGAGTACGGCGTCCGCTTCACGAAGCCCGTCGTCGTCCCGAACGACGACGAGGGCGCCACGATCGAGGTCAGCGGCAAGGTCGCCGTCAAGCTCGACGACAACACCGTCCGCGTCGACCTCGTGGCGATGAGCGCGGGCCAGAAGGTGCTGGGCATGTCCCGGGCCGTCGTACGACTGGCCTGACGACTGGCCTGGCGGACCGCAGGGTTACGAGTAAGGGGCGCCCGCCATTGCGGGTGCCCCTTACTCGTACGCACTCTCCGTCTCTTCGCGGCCTCTCCGGGCCACCCCCTTGACTTAGTTAGTGATTGAGTACTAACTTCGTCGCATGGTCAGGATGAGCGCAGAGGAACGGCGTGAGAGCGTCATTCGCGCGGCGATGAGCGAGTTCGCCCGGGGCGGCTACTACGGCACGTCCACCGAGGCGATCGCCAAGCGCGTGGGGGTCTCGCAGCCGTACCTCTTCCGGCTCTTCCCCGGCAAGAAGGCGATCTTCCTCGCGGCCGCCGAACGCTGCCTGGAGGACACCGTCCGCGCGTTCGAGGTGGCCTCCGAGGGGCTGCACGGCGAAGAAGCCCTGCACTCCATGGCGGACGCGTACACGAAGGTCATCGCCGAGGAGCCCGAGCGGCTGCTCATGCAGATGCAGATGTATGTCGCGGTGGCGGCGGCCGAGCAGGCCGGCGACCGCGAGCTCGGCGAGGCGGTGCGGGCCGGCTGGATGCGGCTGTGGGAGACCGTCCACCTGCCGCTCGGCGCCGACGTCGACGAGACCACCGACTTCCTGGCCTACGGGATGCTCATCAACAGCCTGGTGGCCATGGGGTTCCCGGCCGAGCACCGGGTGTGGGAAGGGCTCTACCCGTCGGCCCGGGTCAAGGGCCGGCTCGAACACTGAAGCGGAACGTCGAAGTTGAACGCCTAATCGCAATGCCTGAGTGCAACGCGCGACGGAACACCGGGGCACAGGTGGAGGCGGCGGAGAGCGGCGCCTTTTCATGACCTCAAAAGTTAGTCATCAATAACTAACCGAAACTAGCGATAACCCGCTGGGGGAGCGATGTCACAGCAGACCGAACGTCGCGGGGGAGCCGTCTGGGCCCTCGTCATCACCAGCGTCGCCGGATTCATGGCGGCCCTCGACAACCTCGTCGTCACCACCGCACTGCCCTCGATCCGCAAGGACTTCGGGGGAGCGCTCGACGACCTGGAATGGACCGTGAGCGCGTACACGCTCACCTTCGCCGTGCTGCTGATGTTCGGCGCGGCCCTGGGCGACCGGTTCGGCCGCCGCCGGCTCTTCCTCGTCGGCATCACCGTCTTCACCGGCGCGTCCGCCGCAGCGGCCATGGCGCCCGGCATCGACTCGCTGATCGCCGCCCGCGCAGTCCAGGGCGTCGGCGCGGCCATCATGATGCCGCTCACCCTGACCCTGCTGACGGCCGCCGTGCCGGCCGCCAAGCGCGGGATGGCGTACGGGATATGGGGTGCCGTCAACGGTCTCGCGGTCGCCTCGGGGCCGCTCATCGGAGGCAGCCTCACCGAACACCTGTCCTGGCAGTGGATCTTCTGGCTGAACGTTCCGCTGGGTCTCGCCCTGCTGCCGCTCGCCCGGCTGCGCCTCTCGGAGTCGTTCGGCGCCGGCGCCCCGCTCGACATCCGCGGCACCCTGCTCGCCAGCGGCGGCCTCTTCGGCATCGTGTACGGGCTGGTCCGGGCGCCTGTAGTCGGCTGGAGCGACGGTGTCGTGCTGCTCGCCCTGTTCGCCGGTACGGCTCTGCTCACCGGCTTCGTCTTCCACGGCATGCGGGCGAAGAACCCGATGCTGCCGATTCGCCTCTTCCGTAGTCGCGCCTTCGCCGGGATCAACGCGGCGAGCCTGCTGATGTTCCTCGGGATGTTCGGCTCGATCTTCCTGCTCAGCCAGTACATGCAGGGCGTGCTCGGCTACTCGCCCACCGAGGCGGGGCTGCGCATGCTGCCGTGGACCGGTATGCCGATGCTCGTCGCGCCGGTCGCCGGCTATCTGTCGGACCGCGTCGGCGGCCGTCCCGTCGTCGCGACGGGTCTGTTCCTGCAGGCCGTCGGACTCGGGTGGTTCGCCGTCGTGGTCGAGGCGGACACGTCGTACGCCGCGCAGCTGCCCGCGCTGATCATCAGCGGAATCGGGATGTCCCTCTTCTTCGCTCCCGCCTCCAGCCTGGTCATGTCCAGCGTCCGGGCGCAGGAGCAGGGAATCGCGTCCGGCGCCAACAACGCGCTGCGCGAGGTCGGTGGGGCGCTCGGTATCGCGGTGATGGCCTCGATCTTCTCCGCGCAGGGTGGCTACGAGAGCGCGCAGACCTTCGTGGACGGGATCCGGCCGGCGCTGTGGGTGGGGTCGGCGGCGGTGGCCCTGGCAGGGGTCGGGGCGCTGTACATCCCGCGCCGGCGGACTGAGGACGAGTTTCAGGAGGTCACGGAGGCGGCCGTGTCCGGACCCGTACTGGAGACCGCGTCGCGGTGAGCCGAGTCTGCGGGCCGGTGGGGGCGGGCCGCGCAGTTCCCCGCGTCCCTCGTCGGGAGCGGGGCTGCGCCCCGGCTCCCGCCCCCACCGGCCCGCACGGAGAACGCGACATCAGGTGTACCGAAGGTGCCCGCACCTGCTGAGAACGGCCCCGCCGGAACCGGCGGGGCCGTTCTCGTACTCTGGGGACGTGCAGGAACTCCACGACACCGCCCTCGCCCCGCTGACCACCTTCCGGCTCGGTGGTCCCGCCGACCGGCTGATCACCGCGACCACCGACGACGAGGTGATCGCCGCCGTCCGCGAGGCCGACGACTCCGGTACGCCGCTGCTGCTGATCGGCGGCGGATCCAACCTGGTCATCGGCGACAAGGGCTTCCAGGGCACCGCCCTGCGCATCGCCACGCGCGGCTTCGAACTCGACGGTACGAAGCTGGAGCTGGCCGCCGGTGAGGCGTGGACCGACGCGGTCGCCCGTACCGTCGAGGCCCGTCTCGCGGGCATCGAGTGCCTCGCCGGAATCCCGGGCTCCGCCGGTGCGACACCGATCCAGAACGTGGGCGCGTACGGCCAGGAAGTGTCGTCGACGATCACCGAAGTGATCGCCTATGACCGCGAGAGCCGTGAGACGGTCACCATGTCGAACGCCGAGTGCGCCTTCTCGTACCGGCACAGTCGATTCAAGAGCGATCCCGAGCGGTTCGTGGTGCTGCGTGTCCGTTTCGAGCTGGAGGACGCCGCCGGGCTGTCCGCGCCGCTGAGGTACGCCGAGACGGCCCGCATGCTCGGTGTCGGACCCGGCGACCGCGTGCCCGTGGACGAGGCCCGCGAGACCGTCCTGAAGCTGCGCTCCGGGAAGGGCATGGTCCTCGACCCCGAGGACCACGACACCTGGTCGGCCGGCTCGTTCTTCACCAACCCGATCCTCACGCGCGAGGAGTTCGCCGCGTTCCACGCGCGCGTGGTGGAGCGCCTGGGCGAGGGAGTGGTCCCGCCCGCCTATCCCGCGGACGACGAGCACACCAAGACCTCCGCGGCCTGGCTGATCGACAAGTCGGGCTTCACCAAGGGGTACGGCACCGGCCCCGCCCGTATCTCCACCAAGCACACCCTGGCCCTCACCAACCGGGGCGGCGCCACCACGGAGGACCTCCTCGCGCTCGCCCGCGAGGTCGTCGCGGGCGTCCACGACGCCTTCGGGATCACGCTCGTCAACGAACCGGTGACGGTGGGCGTCAGCCTCTGAGACGGTATTTCGCTTGTCGGCGGACCGGACCGGCGGTCACCCTGGGGTCATGAGGGAACTCCCGTGCGGCTGAGGGTCACCGAGTTCAGGCCGCGAGCCGGCCGGTACGCGTTCCGGGTCGTCCAGCCACGCCCCGCCCTGCGGCACACCACACTCAGCGACCCCCTGCGCGAGTGGGGCTATCTGCTCGGGGACCACGACGGGCTCTCCCGCCTCGCCGCGCTGTTCTCGTTCGCCGCGCACTCCCCGCACACGGTCGTCCACGTCCCGCTGCGCGACGGTGTTCCCCGGCAGTACGCGCCAGGGGTGCCGGTGGACCTGGTCCTCGCCCACCGGACCCTGGGCCTGCGGCCGTCCGTCTGGCCCGCGCTGCGCCGCGGGCTGACCCGGGGCACCCCGGGCACCGTCCGCACCGACGAACAGCGGACCGCGCGCCATGCCGCCGGCTGGCAGGCGCGCTGGGACCGGCGCTGGGACCGCCTCGACCCGGTGGACCGGATCCGGCCCGCGACGCACGCCCGGACGCTGTTCCTCTTCGGCGCCCGGGACACCTTCGCCTCGGCGTCCGTCCACCTTGAGCTGGCGGCCGGTTTCGGCCCGCTCGGCAAGGGGGCGGCCAAGGGGCACGACGTGCTGGTCACCTCGCTCACCCCGCATCTGCCGCTGACCCGGGGGCGGGGGCCGGAGCTGGACATCGGCTTCCAGGCCCACCCGCCCCACGCCCACTTCAGGCGACCGGGGCGGTCAGCCAGTCGTCGACCCCGGACAGCAGCTTCTCCCTGATGTCGGGCGGGGCCGCCGAGGCGCGTACCGACTGCCGTGCCAGCTCGGCCAGTTCGGCGTCCGTGAAGCCGTGGTGGCGGCGCGCGATGTCGTACTGGGCGGCCAGCCGGGAGCCGAACAGCAGCGGGTCGTCCGCGCCGAGCGCCATGGGCACGCCCGCCTCGAAAAGTGTGCGCAGGGGGACGTCCTCCGGCTTCTCGTAGACCCCCAGGGCGACGTTCGAGGCCGGGCAGACCTCGCAGGTGATGCCGCGGTCCGCGAGCCGCTTCAGCAGCCGCGGGTCCTCGGCGGCCCGCACCCCGTGCCCGATCCGCGAGGCGTGCAGGTCGTCCAGGCAGTCGCGGACGGACGCGGGGCCCGTCAGCTCACCGCCGTGCGGCGCGGCCAGCAGCCCGCCCTCGCGGGCGATCGCGAAGGCGCGGTCGAAGTCCCGCGCCATGCCCCGCCGCTCGTCGTTGGAGAGCCCGAACCCGACGATGCCCCGGTCCGCGTACCGGACGGCCAGCCGGGCCAGCGTGCGGGCGTCCAGGGGGTGCTTCATCCGGTTCGCGGCGACCAGGACCCGCATACCGAGCCCGGTCTCGCGCGAGGCCGTGTCCACCGCGTCCAGGATGACCTCCAGGGCGGGGATGAGACCGCCCAGACGCGGCGCGTACGACGTGGGGTCGACCTGGATCTCCAGCCACCCCGAGCCGTCCTTGAGGTCCTCCTCGGCGGCCTCGCGCACGAGCCGCTGGATGTCCTCGGGATCTCTGAGGCACGACCGCGCCGCGTCGTACAGCCGCTGGAAGCGGAACCAGCCGCGCTCGTCCGTCGCCCGCAGTTTGGGCGGCTCGCCGCTCGTCAGCGCGTCGGGCAGATGAATCCCGTGCTTGTCGGCCAGTTCCAGCAGGGTGGTGTGCCGCATCGAACCGGTGAAATGCAGGTGCAGATGAGCCTTGGGCAGCTCAGAGACCTTACGTACGTGCTCCATTCAAGGATCCTGCCGCACGCCGGCGCCGTATCGGTAGCGCTTTCCCTGAACGTGGTCTTGCTCGCACGAAGAAACGAGGGAGCGCGGGACACGAAGAGGCGGGGCGCCGACCCCGGGGGAGGCGGGCCCCCCCCCCCCCGGGAAGGATCGGGGTGAGATCATAAATGCGTGGGGCGGCAACAGGCATTGCCAC
>NZ_JBHXTO010000009.1:30761-139093 GCF_042677425.1 Streptomyces sp. NPDC127119
GCGCTCCGCGCGGCGCTGTTGGCTTCGATCTCCGCCTCCTGGTGTGTGGGCCCGAACATAAACCGGTCGTACGGCTCCACCCTCTCCCGGCGCCCCCCGCCGGGGCGGGGGCCCCCCCGCCCCACCCGCTGATCTGAGCGGGTTCAGTACTTACTGCCGTGCGCGGGCTCAGGCCTTGGCCTCCGCCAGGAGCTTCTGGATCCGAGAGACACCCTCGACGAGGTCCTCGTCACCCAGCGCGTACGACAGCCGCAGATAGCCCGGCGTGCCGAAGGCCTCGCCCGGGACGACCGCGACCTCGGCCTCCTCCAGGATCAGCGCGGCCAGCTCGACGGAGGTCTGCGGGCGCCTGCCGCGGATCTCCTTGCCGAGGAGCGCCTTCACCGAGGGGTACGCGTAGAACGCGCCCTCGGGCTCCGGGCAGAGCACGCCGTCGATCTCGTTGAGCATGCGCACGATCGTCCGGCGGCGGCGGTCGAAGGCCTCGCGCATCTCGGCGACGGCCGTCAGGTCGCCCGAGACGGCGGCGATCGCGGCGGCCTGGGCCACGTTCGACACGTTCGACGTGGCGTGGGACTGCAGGTTGGTCGCGGCCTTCACCACGTCCTTGGGGCCGATGAGCCACCCGACCCGCCAGCCGGTCATCGCGTACGTCTTCGCCACGCCGTTGACCACGATGCACTTGTCGCGCAGCTCAGGAAGTACTGCCGGCAGCGAGGTGAACTTCGCGTCCCCGTAGACCAGGTGTTCGTAGATCTCGTCCGTCATCACCCACAGGCCGTGCTCGACGGCCCAGCGGCCGATGGCCTCGGTGTCCTCGGCGCTGTAGACGGCACCGGTCGGGTTGGAGGGCGACACGAAGAGGACGACCTTGGTCTTCTCCGTACGGGCCGCCTCCAGCTGCTCGACCGAGACGCGGTAGCCGGTCGTCTCGTCCGCGACGACGTCCACCGGGACACCGCCGGCGAGACGGATCGACTCGGGGTACGTCGTCCAGTAGGGGGCCGGGACGATGACCTCGTCGCCCGGGTCGAGGATCGCGGCGAACGCCTCGTAGATGGCCTGCTTGCCGCCGTTGGTCACCAGGACCTGGGAGGCGTCCACCTCGTAGTGGGAGTCACGCAGCGTCTTGGCGACGATCGCCGCCTTCAGCTCGGGAAGGCCGCCGGCCGGCGTGTAGCGGTGGTACTTCGGGTTCTTGCATGCCTCGATGGCGGCCTCGACGACATAGTCCGGGGTCGGGAAGTCGGGCTCACCGGCGCCGAAGCCGATCACCGGACGTCCGGCGGCCTTCAGGGCCTTGGCCTTGGCGTCCACGGCGAGGGTGGCGGACTCGGAGATCGCGCCGACTCGGGCGGAGACCCGGCGCTCGGTGGGAGGGATTGCAGCGCTCATGGGCCCATCGTTTCAGACCGGAAACGTCCCCGGCACACTGGTTTCACAGACTGGGCAACGCCGGACGAACCCGGGGCCGGGTACGCACAAAGTCCTTACGGACACTTTCTGTTCGACGACCGGCCGCCGACCACGTACACTCTCACCTCGTTGGCCTTCACCGGCCGCGCTCTTCCGGTGCACTCCGAGCACCCGGGCGGATGCGGTACGTTGTGGGGGAAGCAAAGGGTCGTAGCTCAATTGGTAGAGCACTGGTCTCCAAAACCAGCGGTTGGGGGTTCAAGTCCCTCCGGCCCTGCTACACACTCCTTTCACCAGGATGTGTGCACATGTACGTACTGCATTGCACCGCCGTGCGGCTCACACCGGGCGCGGCACGGCCACGACCCGGAATCAGGTGAGGACGAGTGACGGACGCCGTGGGCTCCATCGACATGCCTGATGCCCAGGATGAGGCGCCGGAGTCCCAGAAGAAGGGCCGCAAGGGCGGTAAGCGTGCCAAGAAGGGCCCGCTGAAGCGCCTTGCCCTCTTCTACCGCCAGATCGTCGCGGAGCTCCGCAAGGTTGTCTGGCCGACCCGTAATCAGCTGACGACGTACACCACAGTGGTGATTGTGTTCGTTGTCATCATGATCGGTCTGGTGACTGTGATTGACTTCGGACTCGACAAGGCCGCCAAGTACGTCTTCGGCTAGGCCAAGCGCGAAGGGCGCCGTACCCGGCGCCCGCTTTCGCGTGTTCCACCCCCATGATCCAGGAAGAAGCAGCCACCGTGTCTGACCCGAACCTGAACGATGCCGTCGAGTCGGTCGAGTCCCGTGACGACGAACTCGACATCGTCGAGGGCGCGGACGTCGAGGACGAGGTCGAGGCTGCCGACGCCGCGGCGGGCGAGCCCGCCGAAGAGGCCGCGCTGCACGTCGAGGACGAGTCCGGTGAGGACGGCGAGGGCGACACCGCTCCGACCGCCTCCGACGAGGACACCGACGCCGCGACCGACGAGGACGAGAGTGCCGACTCCGACGAGGAGGAGGCGGAGGAGGCCGAGCCGGTCGACCCCGTCACCGCCCTTCGTGAGGAACTCCGTTCGCTGCCCGGCGAGTGGTACGTCATCCACACGTACGCCGGTTACGAGAACCGCGTGAAGACCAACCTCGAACAGCGTGCCGTCTCGCTGAACGTCGAGGACTTCATCTTCGCGGCCGAGGTGCCGCAAGAAGAGGTCGCGCAGATCAAGAACGGCGAGCGCAAGACCATCAAGCAGAACAAGCTCCCCGGCTACGTGCTGGTGCGCATGGATCTGACGAACGAGTCCTGGGGTGTCGTCCGCAACACCCCTGGCGTCACCGGCTTCGTGGGCAACGCCTACGACCCGTACCCGCTGACGCTGGACGAGATCGTCAAGATGCTCGCCCCCGAGGCCGAGGAGAAGGCAGCCCGCGAGGCCGCCGAGGCCGAGGGCAAGCCGGCGCCGTCCCGCAAGCTCGAGGTCCAGGTGCTGGACTTCGAGGTGGGCGACTCGGTCACCGTCACCGACGGCCCCTTCGCGACGCTGCAGGCGACCATCAACGAGATCAACGCCGACTCGAAGAAGGTCAAGGGCCTCGTCGAGATCTTCGGCCGCGAGACTCCGGTGGAGCTCAGCTTCGACCAGATCCAGAAGAACTGACGTTCTTTCGGACCGTACGCTTCCGACCAGGTCAGACAGACTCTCGCTGGGGGTATCTCCCGCTTGCGGGGGACCGTCTGACCTGCTCGGTTTTAGGCTGCGCACCGATACCCGTTATCGTTGTGCGGTATGCCTCCATCCGGATGATCCGGATTGGATGGCCGGAAACTCTCACTAGGACCCGGAGAGAGCAATGCCTCCCAAGAAGAAGAAGGTCACGGGGCTTATCAAGCTCCAGATCCAGGCCGGTGCGGCCAACCCGGCGCCGCCGGTCGGCCCCGCACTGGGCCAGCACGGCGTCAACATCATGGAGTTCTGCAAGGCCTACAACGCGGCGACCGAGTCGCAGCGCGGCTGGGTCATCCCGGTGGAGATCACGGTCTACGAAGACCGCTCCTTCACCTTCATCACCAAGACCCCGCCGGCCGCGAAGATGATCCTCAAGGCCGCTGGTGTCGAGAAGGGCTCCGGCGAGCCCCACAAGACCAAGGTCGCCAAGATCAGCCAGGCCCAGGTCCGCGAGATCGCCACGACCAAGCTGGCCGACCTCAACGCCAACGACCTGGACGCCGCGTCGAAGATCATCGCCGGCACCGCCCGTTCCATGGGCATCACGGTCGAGGGCTGATCCCCACCCCTGCAGAACACCGTGGCAGGGCCTGCTCGGCCCCTACCACGACTCCTCAGAGCACACAGGAGCAGTAGTGAGCAAGCGCAGCAAGTCTCTCCGCGCTGCGGACGCCAAGATCGACCGGGAGAAGCAGTACGCCCCGCTCGAAGCCGTCCGTCTCGCCAAGGAGACCTCCACCTCCAAGTTCGACGGCACCGTCGAGGTCGCCTTCCGTCTGGGTGTCGACCCGCGCAAGGCCGACCAGATGGTCCGCGGCACCGTGAACCTCCCGCACGGCACCGGCAAGACCGCCCGGGTCCTGGTCTTCGCGACCGGTGACCGTGCCGAGGCCGCGACTGCCGCCGGCGCCGACATCGTCGGTTCCGACGAACTCATCGACGAGGTCGCGAAGGGGCGTCTGGACTTCGACGCCGTCGTCGCCACCCCGGACCTCATGGGCAAGGTCGGCCGCCTGGGCCGTGTCCTCGGCCCGCGTGGTCTGATGCCGAACCCGAAGACGGGCACCGTGACCCCGGACGTGGCCAAGGCCGTGACCGAGATCAAGGGCGGCAAGATCGAGTTCCGCGTCGACAAGCACTCGAACCTGCACTTCATCATCGGCAAGGCGTCGTTCGACGACACGCAGCTGGTGGAGAACTACGGCGCCGCGCTCGACGAGATCCTTCGTCTGAAGCCGTCGGCCGCCAAGGGTCGCTACATCAAGAAGGCCACGATCAGCACCACGATCGGCCCCGGCATCACGCTGGACTCGAACCGCACCCGCAACCTCCTCGTCGAGGAGGACCCGGCCGCCGTCTGAGCCTGACGCTCACCGGTAGCCGCGTCGCAGACGCGATTTCAGGACGGGCCCCGCAACCTTTCGAGGTGCGGGGCCCGTCTTTGTGTCCGGCGCCGGTTCTCGGCGCCTGGCGCCCCGCCGCCCGGTGACCGCCGCCCGGCGCCCGGTACCCGGTGCCCGTTTCCGGGTCGGATGTCGGTGGCCTGCGCTAGCGTGCGAGGCACAGGAATCGCATAGGGGGACGAATGATGAACTCGATCGTGCGCCGGGTGACCGTCTCGATAGCGGTGGCGGCCGCCCTGACCGGAGCCGCTGCCTGTAGCGGCTCGGGCTCCGACGGGGGTTCCAGAGGGGACGGCGAGGGTTCGGCGGCGGACGGCAAGGGCGCCGGCGAGGCCAGGACCCGTACGGACGCGATCGTGGCCCTTCGGTCCGTGGAGAAGAGCACCGGCGGCGCCGACTCCGCCAAGGTCGAGTCCACCACGACCATGGGCACGATGATGTCGATGAAGGCGGACGGGGCTCTCGGCTGGGCCGACGGGCTCACCGGCAATCTGACGATCACGTACACCGGCGGCACGATGGCCGACCAGATGCGCCAGCTGGGCACCACCTCCATGGAGGCCCGCTATCTGCCGGACGCCTACTACGCGAAGATGGGCGACAAGTTCGCCGAGCAGTCCGGCGGCAAGCACTGGATCAAGTACGACTACGACGACCTGGCGAAGCTCGCCGGCGGCTCGGGCGCGTACATGAAGGACCAGATGCAGAACACCACGCCGAACCAGTCGGTGAAGCTGCTGCTGGCCTCCGGGGACGTCGAGAAGGTCGGCGAGGAGAAGGTGCGCGGCGAGGACACCACGCACTACTCGGGCACGGTCGACGTCGCGGATCTCGCGGGCCGGAACTCGTCCCTCTCCGCGAGTCAACTGGCCGATCTGAAGAGCCAGCTGGAGCAGGCGGGCGTGACCACCGAGACCATCGACATCTGGGTGAACGACAAGGACCTGCTGGTCAAGAAGGCCGAGAAGGGCGAGCTGGCGACCGGCTCGATGTCCTCGACGGCGTACTACAGCGACTACGGCGTCGAGGTCGCCGCCGACGAGCCCGCGGCGGGGGACACCGCGGACTTCAAGGACCTGGTGCGGAGCCGGCCGACGGGCTGACGCCGCCCGGCGGCCCCCCGGCCGGACTCCAGCCCCATCCCCGGCCCCCGCCCGCCCGGCCGGATTGGGCCCCCGCCCGGCCTCCCTCCCCGAAAGCCACAGGCATCACACGCGTCACAGGCGTCACACAGGTCACGTGACAACTCGGAGGACTGTCTGAACCCCGCTGGGATACGCTCGCGGCTTGTCTGTGAATCGCTCATTTGTTCCTGGGGGGACCATGAAGCTTTCTGTGCGCACATCCGTACGCCACAAGGCGACCGGCGCGGTCGTCGCCGCGCTCGTCCTCGGCGGGGGTGCCGTCGGCTGTTCCAAGGGGGACGAGGAGTCCCCCGAGATGACGCCCGCCGCGGCCGTCGCCAAGGCGGCGAAGAAGACCGAGGACATCACCTCCCTCAGCTACCGGATGACCGGCAGGACTCCGGAGGAGGGGCGCATCAAGGCCGAGGCCCAGATGCGCATGAAGCCCGACGTCGCCATGAGCATGAAGATGACCGCCCTCGACCAGGGGAAGGACGGCAACGCCGAGATCCGCCTGGTCGACAAGGCGATGTACATCGGCGGGGGCGCCGCGGCGGCCAAGGAGATGGACGGCAAGAGCTGGATCAAGTTCGACATGTCCACGCTCGGTGACGACGCGCTGGGCGGGGGCGGGGCCCCGGGCGCCGGGACGGCCGACAAGAACCCGGCGCAGGAGTCCACCTTCCTCACCGGCTCCAAGGACGTGAAGAAGGTCGGCAGCGAGAAGGTCGAGGGCGTCGAGACCACCCACTACAAGGGCACGGTCACCCTCGACGAGTTCCGCAAGTCCCTCAAGAGCGAGAGCAAGGCCACCCGTGAGAAGCGGGAGAAGAGCCTTGAGCAGTACGAGAAGCTGGGCCTGGACGCGCTCACGATGGACATGTGGGTCGACGGCGAGGACCACACCAAGCAGTTCCGCATGCAGGGCGACGCCGACAAGGGCAAGCTCGACATGACCATCACCTTCCTCGACTACAACAAGCCCGTGACCGTCGAGGCCCCGCCGGCCAAGGACGTCATGGACCTGGCCGAGATGATGGGCGACCTCAAGGGCTGACGGCCCCGGGGGCATGGATTTGCTTGACAGTGCCCCGTTCACGTAATCTTCCACAGAAGCCAAAGACCGCTGGTCGTTGCCGTGCTCTCGTCAGAGGACGCGGTGACCGAAGGATCCGCTGAATTGCGGACGACCCGCGCAGGTGACTGTGGATGAGCTCCCGGACAGTCCCGTACTTCGTACGGATTCCGTCTGGTAGAGCCACGCCCCGTGCGCCTGCGCCGGGGCGTTTCGTTTTCCCAGTCTCCTTCTGAGCGGTCCTCATCACCCGGAAGGAGGCCACGCTTATGGCAAGGCCCGACAAGGCTGCCGCGGTAGCCGAGCTCGCGGACCAGTTCCGTAGCTCGAACGCCGCTGTGCTGACCGAGTACCGGGGTCTCACCGTGGCGCAGCTCAAGACGCTGCGTCGTTCGCTCGGTGAAGACGCCCAGTACGCCGTGGTGAAGAACACGCTGACCAAGATCGCGGCCAACGAGGCCGGGATCTCCACGCTCGACGACCTGTTCAACGGTCCGACAGCGGTTGCCTTCATCTCCGGTGACCCGGTGACGTCGGCGAAGGGTCTTCGTGACTTCGCCAAGGACAACCCCAACCTCGTCATCAAGGGCGGTGTCCTTGACGGCAAGGCGCTGTCCGCCGACGAGATCAAGAAGCTTGCGGACCTCGAGTCCCGCGAGGTTCTGCTCTCCAAGCTGGCGGGTGCCATGAAGGGCAAGCAGTCCCAGGCTGCCTCCCTCTTCCAGGCGCTCCCGTCGAAGTTCGTCCGCACCGCGGAGGCGCTTCGCGTCAAGCTCGAAGAGCAGGGCGGTGCCGAGTAACTCGGCTCGCGCAATGACCGCCGCCTGAGGCGACGGTCGCAGCGGGCCGAACGTACGCCCGCCTCACCAGTACATCCCGGCACCTGCCGAATGAGTGGAAGGACGCCATCATGGCGAAGCTGTCCCAGGAAGAGCTGCTCGCGCAGTTCGAGAACCTCACCCTCATCGAGCTCTCCGAGTTCGTGAAGGCCTTCGAGGAGAAGTTCGACGTCACCGCCGCCGCCGCGGTCGCCGCCGGCCCCGCCGCCGCTGCCGCCCCGGCCGAGGCCGAGGCCGAGCAGGACGAGTTCGACGTCATCCTCACGGGTGCCGGCGAGAAGAAGATCCAGGTCATCAAGGTCGTGCGTGAGCTCACCTCGCTGGGTCTGAAGGAGGCCAAGGACCTCGTCGACGGCGCTCCGAAGCCCGTCCTGGAGAAGGTCGACAAGGCCGCCGCCGAGAAGGCTGCCGAGTCCCTCAAGGGCGCCGGCGCCTCCGTCGAGGTCAAGTGACCCGACGAGTCCGCCAGGACTCCTGCGGGCCGCGTAGAGCCGCTTTCGTAGCGGTGTAACGCTGACGCACCGAAGAGCGATCACCCATCTGGGTGGTCGCTCTTCGGCGTTCGAGGGGGCCGTGCGGCGACTGCCTTGCGCTGTAGGTCGCGACGAGTATGGTGATCTTCGTTCGTGCCTCCAGCCGCCCGTGACGGGCTGCAAGACAGGTTGCAAGTGACGGTGGCAGCACCCGGTTCGGGCTTGGGGGGCCTTGACGAACCGCACGCAGCGCGCAATTCTCAGGACGCGTCGTCACAACGATCCGGATCCGAGGCATGGATCGGCGGCGAAGAGGGCAGTATCGATGTGCATCGAGGGCGTGGCTTGCAGCAGGGGTTGAGAACAACGAGGGTCTTCAAAAACCCGCACTGGACATCAGTGGGCCTAGTGGCTACACTGACCCTTTGCGCTGCCTGTTAGCTGCCTCCTGCCCGTCACCAGGGGCATACCCTCGCTTGAGCACCGTGGATGGAACTGACTCTGACCTGGTCGTATTCGACCGGATCGGGAGACGTTCGTCCTGGGGCCCCGCTTGGGACCGGTACGCGCGTAGTGAGTCCGAGCCCTCGGAAGGACCCCCTCTTGGCCGCCTCGCGCACTGCCTCGACCGCGAATACGAACAACGGCGCCAGCACCGCCCCGCTGCGCATCTCCTTTGCAAAGATCAAGGAGCCCCTCGAGGTTCCGAACCTTCTTGCGCTGCAGACCGAAAGTTTTGACTGGCTGCTCGGCAACGACGCGTGGAAGGCTCGTGTCGAGGCGGCTCTGGACAGTGGACAGGACGTCCCCACGAAGTCCGGTCTGGAGGAGATCTTCGAGGAGATCTCCCCGATCGAGGACTTCTCAGGGTCGATGTCCCTGACGTTCCGCGACCACCGCTTCGAGCCTCCCAAGAACTCGATCGACGAGTGCAAGGAGCGCGACTTCACGTTCGCCGCACCGCTCTTCGTCACCGCCGAGTTCACCAACAACGAGACCGGCGAGATCAAGTCCCAGACCGTCTTCATGGGTGATTTCCCGCTCATGACGAACAAGGGCACCTTCGTCATCAACGGCACCGAGCGTGTCGTGGTGTCGCAGCTGGTCCGTTCGCCGGGTGTCTACTTCGACTCCTCCATCGACAAGACGTCCGACAAGGACATCTTCTCCGCGAAGGTCATCCCGTCCCGGGGTGCCTGGCTGGAGATGGAGATCGACAAGCGCGACATGGTCGGTGTCCGCATCGACCGCAAGCGCAAGCAGTCCGTCACCGTCCTGCTCAAGGCTCTCGGTTGGACGACCGAGCAGATCCTCGAGGAGTTCGGCGAGTACGAATCCATGCGCGCCACCCTGGAGAAGGACCACACCCAGGGCCAGGACGACGCGCTGCTCGACATCTACCGCAAGCTGCGTCCGGGCGAGCCGCCGACCCGTGAGGCCGCGCAGACGCTGCTTGAGAACCTCTACTTCAACCCCAAGCGCTACGACCTCGCGAAGGTCGGCCGCTACAAGGTCAACAAGAAGCTGGGCGGCGAAGCGCCGCTCGACGCCGGGATCCTGACCGTCGAGGACATCATCTCGTCGATCAAGTACCTGGTGAAGCTGCACGCCGGTGAGACCGAGACCGTCGGGAACAACGGCACCTCGATCGTCGTCGAGACCGACGACATCGACCACTTCGGCAACCGCCGTCTGCGCAACGTGGGCGAGCTCATCCAGAACCAGGTCCGTACGGGTCTGGCGCGTATGGAGCGAGTCGTCCGCGAGCGCATGACGACCCAGGACGTCGAGGCGATCACGCCGCAGACCCTGATCAACATCCGGCCGGTCGTCGCCTCCATCAAGGAGTTCTTCGGCACCAGCCAGCTGTCGCAGTTCATGGACCAGAACAACCCGCTGTCGGGTCTCACCCACAAGCGCCGTCTGTCGGCGCTTGGCCCGGGTGGTCTCTCCCGTGAGCGGGCCGGCTTCGAGGTCCGTGACGTGCACCCCTCGCACTACGGCCGCATGTGTCCGATCGAGACCCCCGAAGGCCCGAACATCGGCCTGATCGGCTCGCTCGCCTCCTACGGCCGGGTCAACGCGTTCGGCTTCGTCGAGACGCCGTACCGACGGGTCACCGCCGGTGTCGTCACCGACGAGGTCGACTACCTGACCGCCGACGAGGAGGACCGCTTCGTCATCGCGCAGGCCAACGCCGTGCTCAACGACGACATGCGGTTCAACGAGGCCCGCGTCCTGGTCCGCCGCCGTGGCGGAGAGGTCGACTACGTCCCCGGTGACGACGTCGACTACATGGACGTCTCGCCGCGCCAGATGGTGTCCGTCGCGACCGCGATGATCCCGTTCCTGGAGCACGACGACGCCAACCGTGCCCTCATGGGCGCGAACATGATGCGCCAGGCCGTGCCGCTGATCACCGCCGAGGCCCCCCTCGTCGGTACGGGCATGGAGTACCGCTGCGCCGTCGACGCCGGTGACGTCATCAAGGCCGAGAAGTCGGGTGTGGTCCAGGAGGTCTCCGCGGACTACGTCACGGTGGCCAACGACGACGGCACCTACACCACCTACCGGGTGGCCAAGTTCTCCCGCTCCAACCAGGGGACCTCGGTCAACCAGAAGGTCGTCGTCAACGAGGGCGACCGGGTCATCGAGCACCAGGTGCTCGCCGACGGCCCGGCCACCCAGGAAGGCGAGATGGCGCTGGGCAAGAACCTGCTCGTCGCCTTCATGCCGTGGGAGGGTCACAACTACGAGGACGCGATCATCCTGTCGCAGCGCCTCGTGCAGGACGACGTCCTCTCCTCGATCCACATCGAGGAGCACGAGGTCGACGCCCGTGACACCAAGCTCGGCCCCGAGGAGATCACCCGGGACATCCCGAACGTCTCCGAGGAGGTCCTCGCCGACCTCGACGAGCGCGGCATCATCCGTATCGGTGCCGAGGTCGTCGCCGGTGACATCCTGGTCGGCAAGGTCACGCCCAAGGGCGAGACCGAGCTGACCCCGGAGGAGCGCCTGCTCCGCGCGATCTTCGGTGAGAAGGCGCGCGAGGTGCGCGACACCTCGCTGAAGGTGCCGCACGGCGAGATCGGCAAGGTCATCGGCGTCCGCGTCTTCGACCGTGAAGAGGGCGACGAGCTGCCGCCGGGCGTGAACCAGCTGGTTCGTGTCTACGTGGCGCAGAAGCGCAAGATCACGGACGGCGACAAGCTCGCCGGCCGGCACGGCAACAAGGGTGTCATCTCCAAGATCCTTCCGATCGAGGACATGCCCTTCCTTGAGGACGGCACGCCGGTCGACATCATCCTCAACCCGCTGGGTGTCCCGTCCCGAATGAACCCGGGACAGGTCCTGGAGATCCACCTCGGCTGGCTCGCCAGCCGCGGCTGGGACGTCTCCGGGCTCGGCGAGGAGTGGGCGCAGCGCCTCCAGGCCATCGAGGCCGACAAGGTGGAGCCCGGTACCAACGTCGCCACCCCCGTCTTCGACGGTGCGCGTGAGGACGAGCTGGCCGGTCTGCTGCAGCACACGATCCCGAACCGCGACGGCTCACGCATGGTGCTCCCGACCGGTAAGGCGCCGCTGTTCGACGGCCGCTCCGGCGAGCCGTTCCCGGAGCCGGTCTCGGTCGGCTACATGTACATCCTCAAGCTCCACCACCTGGTCGACGACAAGCTGCACGCCCGCTCGACCGGTCCGTACTCGATGATCACCCAGCAGCCGCTGGGTGGTAAGGCCCAGTTCGGTGGCCAGCGATTCGGTGAGATGGAGGTGTGGGCGCTCGAGGCTTATGGCGCCGCTTACGCCCTCCAGGAGCTGCTGACCATCAAGTCCGACGACGTGACCGGCCGCGTGAAGGTCTACGAGGCCATCGTCAAGGGCGAGAACATTCCTGAGCCCGGCATTCCCGAGTCCTTCAAGGTGCTCATCAAGGAAATGCAGTCGCTCTGCCTCAACGTGGAGGTGCTGTCCTCGGACGGCATGTCCATCGAGATGCGCGACACGGACGAGGACGTCTTCCGCGCCGCGGAGGAGCTCGGTATCGACCTGTCCCGGCGCGAGCCGAGCAGCGTCGAAGAGGTCTGACGGGTCTGGCCGGGGCTCGCTGAACACGAGCCCCGGCTAACCAACCCCGGACCCCAGTCAGACCAGTGAAGAATCGACCCCGAAAGAGGGATTGACGACAAGTGCTCGACGTCAACTTCTTCGACGAGCTGCGGATCGGCCTTGCTACCGCTGACGACATTCGTCAGTGGTCCCACGGTGAGGTCAAGAAGCCGGAGACCATCAACTACCGCACCCTCAAGCCCGAAAAGGACGGACTCTTCTGCGAGAAGATCTTCGGTCCGACCCGGGACTGGGAGTGCTACTGCGGTAAGTACAAGCGCGTCCGCTTCAAGGGCATCATCTGCGAGCGCTGCGGCGTCGAGGTCACTCGCGCCAAGGTGCGTCGTGAGCGGATGGGTCACATCGAGCTGGCCGCTCCCGTCACCCACATCTGGTACTTCAAGGGCGTTCCGTCGCGGCTGGGCTACCTGCTCGACCTCGCCCCGAAGGACCTCGAAAAGGTCATCTACTTCGCCGCGTACATGATCACGTACGTCGACGACGAGCGTCGTACGCGTGACCTGCCCTCGCTGGAGGCGCACGTCTCCGTCGAGCGTCAGCAGGTCGAGAACCGTCGCGACTCCGACCTTGAGGCCCGCGCCAAGAAGCTCGAGACCGACCTGGCCGAGCTTGAGGCCGAGGGCGCCAAGGCCGACGTGCGCCGCAAGGTGCGCGAAGGCGCCGAGCGCGAGATGAAGCAGCTGCGCGACCGTGCGCAGCGCGAGATCGACCGTCTCGACGAGGTGTGGACCCGCTTCAAGAACCTCAAGGTCCAGGACCTCGAAGGTGACGAGCTGCTCTACCGCGAGCTGCGCGACCGCTTCGGTACGTACTTCGACGGATCGATGGGTGCCGCGGCGCTGCAGAAGCGCCTGGAGTCCTTCGACCTCGACGAAGAGGCCGAGCGCCTCCGCGAGATCATCCGTACCGGCAAGGGCCAGAAGAAGACCCGTGCGCTGAAGCGGCTGAAGGTCGTGTCCGCGTTCCTGCAGACGTCCAACAGCCCCAAGGGCATGGTCCTCGACTGCGTCCCGGTCATTCCGCCGGACCTCCGCCCGATGGTGCAGCTGGACGGTGGCCGCTTCGCGACCTCCGACCTGAACGACCTGTACCGCCGTGTGATCAACCGCAACAACCGTCTGAAGCGGCTTCTCGACCTCGGCGCGCCCGAGATCATCGTGAACAACGAGAAGCGCATGCTCCAGGAGGCCGTGGACGCCCTCTTCGACAACGGTCGTCGTGGTCGCCCGGTCACCGGTCCCGGCAACCGCCCGCTGAAGTCCCTGAGCGACATGCTCAAGGGCAAGCAGGGTCGTTTCCGCCAGAACCTCCTCGGCAAGCGCGTGGACTACTCCGCGCGTTCCGTGATCGTCGTCGGTCCGCAGCTCAAGCTGCACCAGTGCGGTCTGCCGAAGGCGATGGCGCTGGAGCTCTTCAAGCCGTTCGTGATGAAGCGCCTGGTGGACCTGAACCACGCGCAGAACATCAAGTCGGCGAAGCGCATGGTGGAGCGCGGCCGCACGGTCGTGTACGACGTCCTCGAAGAGGTCATCGCCGAGCACCCGGTTCTGCTGAACCGTGCGCCCACCCTGCACCGCCTCGGCATCCAGGCCTTCGAGCCGCAGCTGGTCGAGGGCAAGGCCATCCAGATCCACCCGCTCGTCTGCACCGCGTTCAACGCGGACTTCGACGGTGACCAGATGGCCGTGCACCTGCCGCTCTCCGCGGAGGCGCAGGCCGAGGCCCGCATCCTGATGCTGTCCTCGAACAACATCCTCAAGCCCGCCGACGGCCGTCCGGTGACGATGCCGACCCAGGACATGGTCCTCGGTCTGTTCTTCCTCACCACCGACGGCGAACTGCGGGACGTCAAGGGCGAGGGCCGGTCCTTCGGCTCCTCGGCCGAGGCGATCATGGCGTTCGACGCCGGCGAGCTCTCGCTGCAGTCGCGCGTGGACATCCGCTTCCCGGTGGGCACCATCCCGCCGCGCGGCTGGACCCCGCCGGCCCGCGAGGAGGGCGACCCGGAGTGGCAGCAGGGTGACACCTTCCGCCTGAACACCACCCTGGGCCGCGCGCTCTTCAACGAGCTGCTGCCCGAGGACTACCCGTTCGTCGACTACGAGGTCGGCAAGAAGCAGCTCTCCGAGATCGTCAACGACCTCGCCGAGCGGTACCCCAAGGTCATCGTGGCGGCGACGCTCGACAACCTGAAGGCTTCCGGCTTCTTCTGGGCGACCCGTTCCGGCGTCACCGTGGCCATCTCCGACATCGTCGTTCCCGACGCGAAGCGCGCGATCGTCAAGGGCTACGAGGACCAGGACGAGAAGGTCCAGAAGCAGTACGAGCGCGGTCTGATCACCAAGGACGAGCGCACGCAGGAGCTCATCGCGATCTGGACCAAGGCGACCAACGAGGTCGCCGAGGCGATGAACGCGAACTTCCCGAAGACCAACCCGGTCTCGATGATGGTGAACTCCGGTGCTCGCGGAAACATGATGCAGATGCGTCAGATCGCGGGTATGCGTGGTCTGGTGTCGAACGCCAAGAACGAGACGATCCCTCGTCCCATCAAGGCGTCCTTCCGTGAGGGCCTGTCCGTGCTGGAGTACTTCATCTCCACGCACGGTGCCCGTAAGGGTCTGGCGGACACCGCCCTGCGTACCGCCGACTCGGGTTACCTCACCCGTCGTCTGGTGGACGTCTCGCAGGACGTCATCATCCGCGAGGAGGACTGCGGCACCGACCGCGGTCTGCGCCTGGAGATCGCCGAGGTCGGCGCCGACGGCGTGCTGCGCAAGGCGGAGAACGTCGAGACCAGCGTGTACGCACGTGCGCTGGCCGAGGACATCACCGTCGACGGGCGGGTGCTGGCCCCGGCCAACACCGACCTCGGCGACGTCCTCATCGACGAGCTCGTCAAGCACGGCATCAAGGAGGTCAAGACCCGCTCGGTCCTGACCTGCGAGTCCGCCGTCGGTACCTGCGCCATGTGCTACGGCCGTTCGCTGGCCACCGGCAAGCTGGTCGACATCGGTGAGGCGGTCGGCATCATCGCCGCCCAGTCCATCGGTGAGCCCGGCACGCAGCTGACGATGCGTACCTTCCACACCGGTGGTGTGGCCGGTGACGACATCACCCAGGGTCTGCCCCGTGTCGTCGAGCTCTTCGAGGCTCGTACGCCGAAGGGTGTCGCCCCGATCTCCGAGGCCTCCGGCCGCGTGCGGATCGAGGAGACCGAGAAGACCAAGAAGCTCGTCGTCACCCCGGACGACGGCAGCGACGAGACGGCGTTCCCGATCTCGAAGCGTGCCCGACTCCTGGTCAGCGAGGGCGAGCACGTCGAGGTGGGCCAGAAGCTCACCGTGGGTGCCACCAACCCGCACGACGTGCTGCGCATCCTGGGTCAGCGTGCCGTCCAGGTCCACCTGGTCGGAGAGGTCCAGCGGGTCTACAACTCGCAGGGCGTGTCGATCCACGACAAGCACATCGAGATCATCATCCGGCAGATGCTGCGCCGTGTGACGATCATCGAGTCGGGCGACGCGGAGCTGCTGCCCGGCGAGCTCGTCGAGCGGTCGAAGTTCGAGACCGAGAACCGTCGTGTGGTGCAGGAAGGCGGCCACCCGGCCTCCGGCCGTCCGCAGCTGATGGGTATCACCAAGGCCTCGCTCGCCACCGAGTCGTGGCTGTCGGCGGCGTCCTTCCAGGAGACGACCAGGGTTCTGACGGACGCGGCGATCAACGCCAAGTCCGACTCCCTGATCGGCCTCAAGGAGAACGTCATCATCGGTAAGCTCATCCCGGCCGGTACGGGTCTGTCCCGCTACCGCAACATCCGGGTCGAGCCGACCGAGGAGGCCAAGGCCGCGATGTACTCGGCCGTCGGCTACGACGACATCGACTACTCGCCGTTCGGCACGGGCTCCGGCCAGGCCGTTCCGCTGGAGGACTACGACTACGGTCCGTACAACCAGTAGGCGGGTCGCCTGAACAGGGCGCCTGATCGAGTCTGAGGGCGGTCACCTTCCGGGGTGGCCGCCCTTCGGCGTTCCCGGGCCGGCCGGTGCCTCCGCGCGGTGCCTGGAATTCCTGACATGAGTGGTGCGGGAACCTGTGCCCGTATTGCCGCGTTGGAGCATGATGGAGATCCGTGGAGACCCAGTCGTCGGGGGAGGTGCTCACGTGTCGTATCCGTCGCCGTGGCAGCCGGGGCAGGGGCAGGGGTGGAATCAGCCGCGTCCCTGGCCGGAGCAGCAGGCCGCCGGCCATTCGATGCTCGCGTCCACCGCCGACCGGGAGCGGGCCGTGGACGTGCTCAGAGCCGGTTTCGGCGAGGGGCGGATGCAGCAGCCCGAGTTCGAGAAGCGGGTGGCGCGGGCCTACGCGGCCCGTACGGTGGGTGAGCTGGCCCTGCTGGTGTCCGACCTCCCGCAGGGACCCGTACCGCTTCCTGCGGTCTCTGGGCCCGTGCCACGGACGTTCCTGCCCGTCTCCGTGCCGCCGAAGACGAACGAGAAGGCCGTCGGGGCGGCGATCTGCGGGGTGCTCTGTCTGGTGACCGTCGGGCTCACCGGGATTCCGGCGGTGATCCTGGGCCACAGCGCCCGCTCCGAGATGCGGCACACGGGCGAGGGTGGCGAAGGTCTCGCGCTCACGGGGCTGGTCTTCGGCTGGCTGTCCACCGTGGGCTGGGCACTGCTGGTGACCTTGCTGTTCGTCGCCGTGGTGACGTCCTGACGAAGATCGTGAAGAGGGCTGCGGCTTGGCATGGTCCGCTCAGTGATGCTAGTGCGGTCCATTTGTTTTGACCGCAGCCTATGAGGTAGGTACGCTCAGACCTTGTGCCTGGGGTGTGCCCTGGCTCCCGTGCGTGCCTTCAACCGCACTAGGGGAGTCATCACCGGCCACCGCAATCTGCGCCCCTCCCGCTTCGCGGCGGGAATCTGCAGTGTTCGACACACCCGACCGCGTGGGTCGGCGGTGTTCCAGGTTAGCTTCACCATTCGGCACACAGAAACCGGAGAAGTAGTGCCTACGATCCAGCAGCTGGTCCGGAAGGGCCGGCAGGACAAGGTCGAGAAGAACAAGACGCCCGCACTCGAGGGTTCGCCCCAGCGTCGCGGCGTCTGCACGCGTGTGTTCACGACCACCCCGAAGAAGCCGAACTCGGCCCTGCGTAAGGTCGCGCGTGTGCGTCTGACCAGCGGGATCGAGGTCACTGCTTACATTCCGGGTGAGGGACACAACCTGCAGGAGCACTCGATCGTGCTCGTGCGCGGCGGCCGTGTGAAGGACCTGCCCGGTGTTCGCTACAAGATCATCCGCGGTTCTCTCGACACCCAGGGTGTCAAGAACCGCAAGCAGGCCCGCAGCCGCTACGGCGCCAAGAAGGAGAAGTAGAAATGCCTCGTAAGGGCCCCGCCCCGAAGCGCCCGGTCATCATCGACCCGGTCTACGGTTCCCCTCTGGTGACCTCCCTGATCAACAAGGTGCTGCTGAACGGCAAGCGCTCCACCGCCGAGCGCATCGTGTACGGCGCCATGGAGGGCCTGCGCGAGAAGACCGGCAACGACCCGGTCATCACGCTCAAGCGCGCTCTGGAGAACATCAAGCCGACGCTTGAGGTCAAGTCCCGCCGAGTCGGCGGTGCGACGTACCAGGTCCCGATCGAGGTCAAGCCCGGTCGCGCCAGCACGCTCGCGCTGCGGTGGCTCGTCGGTTACTCCCGCGCCCGTCGCGAGAAGACCATGACCGAGCGTCTGCTCAACGAGCTTCTCGACGCCTCCAACGGCCTTGGTGCCGCTGTGAAGAAGCGCGAGGACACCCACAAGATGGCCGAGTCCAACAAGGCCTTCGCGCACTACCGCTGGTAGTCGCTACCCCCATCGAGACCGAGAGAAGACCGAAGCCTTATGGCTACCACTTCACTTGACCTGGCCAAGGTCCGCAACATCGGGATCATGGCTCACATCGACGCGGGCAAGACGACCACCACCGAGCGGATCCTCTTCTACACCGGCGTCAGCTACAAGATCGGTGAAGTCCACGACGGCGCCGCCACCATGGACTGGATGGAGCAGGAGCAGGAGCGTGGCATCACGATCACCTCTGCTGCCACCACCTGTCACTGGCCGCTTGAGGACAACGACTACACCATCAACATCATCGACACCCCCGGGCACGTGGACTTCACGGTCGAGGTGGAGCGTTCGCTCCGCGTCCTCGACGGTGCCGTCACGGTGTTCGACGGTGTCGCGGGCGTTGAGCCGCAGTCCGAGACGGTGTGGCGTCAGGCCGACCGCTACGGCGTGCCGCGCATCTGCTTCGTGAACAAGCTCGACCGGACCGGCGCGGAGTTCCACCGCTGCGTCGACATGATCAGCGGCCGCCTCGGCGCGCAGCCGATCGTCATGCAGCTCCCCATCGGTGCCGAGGCCGACTTCAAGGGTGTCGTCGACCTGGTCACCATGAAGGCGCTCGTGTGGTCCGCCGAGGCGGAGAAGGGCGAGATGTACGACGTCGTCGACATCCCGGCCACGCACGCCGAGGCTGCCGAGGAGTACCGCGGCAAGCTCGTCGAGACGGTCGCCGAGAACGACGACGAGATCATGGAGCTGTACCTGGAGGGCAAGGAGCCTTCCGTGGAGCAGCTGTACGCCGCGATCCGCCGCATCACCATCGCGTCCGGCAAGTCCGAGGGCACCACGGTCACCCCGGTGTTCTGTGGCACCGCGTTCAAGAACAAGGGCGTCCAGCCCCTGCTCGACGCGGTCGTGCGCTACCTGCCGACCCCGCTTGACGTCGAGGCCATCGAGGGCCACGACGTGAAGGACCCCGAGGTCGTCATCAAGCGCAAGCCGTCCGTGGACGAGCCGCTGTCCGCCCTCGCGTTCAAGATCATGAGCGACCCGCACCTGGGCAAGCTCACCTTCGTCCGGGTCTACTCGGGCCGCCTGGTGTCCGGCACTGCCGTGCTGAACTCCGTCAAGGGCAAGAAGGAGCGCATCGGCAAGATCTACCGCATGCACGCGAACAAGCGTGAGGAGATCGAGGCGGTGGGCGCCGGCGACATCGTCGCCGTGATGGGTCTGAAGCAGACCACCACCGGTGAGACGCTCTCCGACGACAAGAACCCGGTCATCCTGGAGTCCATGGACTTCCCGGCGCCGGTCATTCAGGTCGCCATCGAGCCCAAGTCCAAGGGTGACCAGGAGAAGCTGGGTGTAGCCATCCAGCGTCTCGCGGAGGAGGACCCCTCCTTCCAGGTTCACTCGGACGAGGAGACCGGCCAGACCATCATCGGTGGTATGGGCGAGCTGCACCTTGAGGTGCTGGTCGACCGTATGCGCCGTGAGTTCAAGGTTGAGGCCAACGTCGGTAAGCCGCAGGTCGCCTACCGTGAGACGATCCGCAAGGCCGTCGAGCGCGTGGACTACACCCACAAGAAGCAGACCGGTGGTACCGGTCAGTTCGCCAAGGTGCAGATCGCGATCGAGCCCATCACCGAGGCCGACGGCCCGGCGTACGAGTTCGTGAACAAGGTGACCGGTGGCCGTATCCCGCGGGAGTACATCCCGTCGGTGGACGCCGGTGCGCAGGAGGCCATGCAGTTCGGCATCCTCGCCGGGTACGAGATGACGGGTGTCCGCATCACGCTTCTCGACGGTGCCTACCACGAGGTCGACTCCTCCGAGCTGGCGTTCAAGATCGCCGGTTCGCAGGCCTTCAAGGAGGCTGCCCGCAAGGCCAGCCCCGTGCTCCTTGAGCCGATGATGGCCGTCGAGGTCACCACGCCCGAGGACTACATGGGCGAGGTCATCGGCGACATCAACTCCCGCCGTGGCCAGATCCAGGCCATGGAGGAGCGTGCCGGTGCCCGCGTCGTGAAGGGCCTCGTGCCCCTCTCGGAGATGTTCGGCTACGTCGGCGACCTCCGCAGCAAGACCTCGGGTCGCGCAAGCTACTCGATGCAGTTCGACTCCTACGCCGAGGTTCCCCGGAACGTCGCCGAGGAGATCATCGCGAAGGCCAAGGGCGAGTAACACACACCGTTTACACGCTTTAGGCTTGACACCGACCGCCCGGGTCGCGAACCGGCAGGGGACGAGAAATCGTCCCGGACCGGCGAGGACCTCGGCGGGCGGCATCCCAGCAAAGATCACCCTGGCGCCGATGAGTAAGGCGTACCAGAACCACTCCGCAGGAGGATTCAGTGGCGAAGGCAAAGTTCGAGCGGACTAAGCCGCACGTCAACATCGGCACCATCGGTCACATCGACCACGGTAAGACGACCCTCACGGCCGCCATTACCAAGGTGCTGCACGACGCGTACCCGGACCTGAACGAGGCCTCGGCCTTCGACCAGATCGACAAGGCTCCCGAAGAGCGCCAGCGCGGTATCACGATCTCGATCGCGCACGTCGAGTACCAGACCGAGACGCGTCACTACGCCCACGTCGACTGCCCCGGTCACGCGGACTACATCAAGAACATGATCACGGGTGCGGCGCAGATGGACGGCGCCATCCTCGTCGTCGCCGCGACGGACGGCCCGATGCCGCAGACCAAGGAGCACGTGCTCCTGGCCCGCCAGGTCGGCGTTCCGTACATCGTCGTCGCCCTGAACAAGGCCGACATGGTGGACGACGAGGAGATCCTGGAGCTCGTCGAGCTCGAGGTCCGTGAGCTCCTCTCCGAGTACGAGTTCCCGGGCGACGACCTTCCGGTCGTCAAGGTCTCGGCGCTCAAGGCTCTTGAGGGCGACGCCGAGTGGGGCAAGTCCGTCCTCGACCTGATGAAGGCCGTCGACGAGTCGATCCCGCAGCCCGAGCGTGACGTCGACAAGCCGTTCCTGATGCCGATCGAGGACGTCTTCACGATCACCGGTCGTGGCACCGTCGTCACCGGTCGTATCGAGCGTGGTGTCCTCAAGGTCAACGAGACCGTCGACATCGTCGGCATCAAGACCGAGAAGACCACCACCACGGTCACCGGCATCGAGATGTTCCGCAAGCTGCTCGACGAGGGCCAGGCCGGTGAGAACGTCGGTCTGCTCCTCCGTGGCATCAAGCGCGAGGACGTCGAGCGCGGCCAGGTCATCATCAAGCCGGGCTCGGTCACGCCCCACACCTCGTTCGAGGCGCAGGCGTACATCCTGTCCAAGGACGAGGGCGGCCGTCACACGCCGTTCTTCAACAACTACCGTCCCCAGTTCTACTTCCGCACGACGGACGTGACTGGTGTGGTGACCCTTCCCGAGGGCACCGAGATGGTCATGCCGGGCGACAACACTGAGATGACCGTTGAGCTCATCCAGCCCGTCGCCATGGAGGAGGGCCTCAAGTTCGCCATCCGTGAGGGTGGCCGGACCGTCGGCGCCGGCCAGGTCACCAAGATCAACAAGTAGTCTCGGCTGCTGGTTGGGCTTGAACGCCTGGTAGCTCCGCAGAGAACGCAGAGCTCCTGAAGGGGCCCGTACGACTTCGGTCGTGCGGGCCCCTTTGCTGTGCCCGGCTCCGCGGTGCCCGGCGGGGGCGTGGTGTGCGCGTCGAAATGATTCGTCACGAAAGTGTTCGGTGGTGACGACCCGTTCCCCTCAGGGGTCACTCCCGTCACCGTTTGTCATACCGCTGAGCGCATTCGGGATGGCAGGACGACAGGACGACAGGACGAGACCTTCGAGGGGTGAGGCATGTCCGGAGGAGTCAGCCGCAGAGCCGTTCTGGGAGCGGGGGCCGCGCTGCCCGCGCTGTCGGGGCTGTCCGGAGCCGCGTGGGCGCAGGACGCGTCACCGACCTCGCCGAACCCGGGCGCGTACATCTCCTTCTCGCCGGAGCCCGGGGCCTTTCGGCTCGTCGGCGCCCCGGTCGTGGTCGGTGAGGACGATCATCCCGGGGTCGTACGGGTGGCGGGGGACCTGCGGGACGACATCGAGCGGGTCACGGGGGTGCGGCCGGGGGACTCGGTCGCACGCGAGGTGGTCCTGGTGGGGACGGTCGGGCGCAGTGCGCTCATCGACGGGCTGGTCGCGGCCGGGAAGCTCGACGTCGACGGGATCCGCGGCAGCTGGGAGACCTCGCTGCAGACCGTGGTCGAACGGCCGATGCCCGGGGTGGAGCGGGCGTTCGTGATCGCCGGCAGCGACCAGCGCGGCACGATCTTCGGGGCGTACGACGTCTCGTACGGGATCGGGGTCTCGCCCTGGTACTGGTGGGACGACGTGCGGCCGGTGCGGCGGAGCGAGGTGTACGTGCGGCGCGGGCGCTTCAGCCAGGGCACGCCGGCCGTGAAGTACCGGGGTGTCTTCGTCAACGACGAGAATCCGGCGCTGGGGACCTGGGCGCCCGGGTACTTCGGGCCGGGGAAGACTCCCGGTCACCCCGGCGGCTTCACCGCGGACTTCTACGCGAAGGTCTTCGAGGTGCTGCTGCGGCTGAAGGCGAACTATCTGTGGCCGGCGGTGTGGGGGCGGGCGTTCGCGGAGGACGACCCGGAGAACCACGCGCGGGCTTCGGCGTACGGGATTGTCATGGGCACGTCTCATGAGGCGCCGATGATGCGGGGCATCGAGGAGTGGAACCGGCATGCCGTGCCGGCCGTGCGCGACAGCGCGGGGAACATCGTGACGCCGGGGCGGGACCCGTACGGCGGCACCGGAGAGTGGTCGTTCCGGCGGAACGCGGAGGCCGTCAAGGCGTACTGGCGTGACGGCATCGAGCGGATGGTCGGCCAGGACTTCGAGGGGGTCGTCACCCTCGGCATGCGGGGCAACGGCGACACCAGCCTGCCGGACGGCGACGGCATCGAGCTGATGCGGGAGATCATCGCGACGCAGCGGGCGATCATCGAGGACGTCACCGGCCGGCCCGCCGCCGAGACCCCGCAGGTCTGGACGCTCTACAAGGAGGTCCAGCGGTACTGGGACCGCGGACTGCGGGCGCCGGACGACGTGACCGTCGTACTGACGGACGACAACTGGGGCAACATCCGCAAGCATCCCGATCCGGCGGAGGGGATGCGGGACGGCGGTTACGGCCTCTACTACCACTTCGACTATGTGGGCGTCGGCCGCAACTACAAGTGGGTGGACACCACCTCGCTGCCGAACCTGTGGGACCAGCTCCATCAGGCCGCCGCGTACGGGAACCGGGAGCTGTGGGTCACGAACGTCGGCGATCTGAAGGGCAACGAGCTGCCGACGGAGTTCTTCCTCGACTACGCGTGGGACCCGGGGCGATGGCCGCTGGAGCGGCTGGGGGAGTGGGAACGGCGGTACGCGCGGCAGAACTTCGGTGAGGCGCACGGGCAGACGGCGGCGATCGCGTCCGTGCTCGCGGCGTACGGGCGGCTCCAGGCGCGGCGCAAGCCCGAACTGCTGAACCGCCGGATCACGCTGGTGGACGGGCGGGTCGTGTACGACGACCAGGAGACGCCGTTCCACTTCGGCCACCGTGAACTGGAGGGGGTCACGCAGGAGTGGCGGCGGCTGGGCGAGGAGGCGGCGCGGATCGGCCGACGGCTGCCGGCCGCGGACCAGGACGCGTGGTTCGAGCTGGTCGGGTACGAGGTGGCGGCGACGGCCAACCTGTACGGGCTGCGGGCGGCGGAGTTCACGAACCTGCTGTACGCCGGGCAGGGCCGGGCCGCGACGAACGGCCTCGCGGCCGAGGCGGAGGCGGGGCTCGCCCGGGACCTCGCGCTCGCCGAACGCTTCAACGCGCGGGTGGCGGGCGGCAAATGGCGGGGCTTCCAGACCCAGCCGCACATCGGGTACGGGGATGTGGAGCGCTACGGCCCGAACGCGCCCTGGCAGCAGCCCGAGCGGGACAACGTGGCACTGCCGGACGAGATCTTCCCGGCGGTACGGCGGATCGAGGTGCCGGCGGGGGCGGGGATGGGGGTGGCTGTGGACGGGGTGGAGGGGTGGTGGCCGGGGGGAGGCGGCACGGGCGCGGCTTCGGATTCGGGTGCGGGTTCTGCTGTGTTGCCGGCCTTCAGTCCGTACCAGACGCGGCCCGACCAGTACATCGAGGTGTTCAACCGGGGGCGTACGGCCTTCGACTACCGGATCACGCCGTCCGTGCCGTGGCTCGTGGTCGACCGGCCGCGGGGGCGGGTCCAGGAGCAGATACGGGCCGTGCTGACGGTGGACTGGGAGAAGGCTCCGCGGGGGCGGACGGAGGCGTCGGTGACCGTGGAGGGGGCGGGGGAGGTGGTCGAGGTCGGGGTGATCGCGGAGCAGCCGTCGGTCCGTGTGGCGCGCGGGCTGCGGGGCTTCGTGGAGGCGGGCGGATATGTCGCCGTCGACGCCGAGCACTTCGCGCGCTCGGTGGGGGCGTGGCGGCGTATCGACGGGATCGGGCGTACGGGGGCGGGGGTGACGCCGTGGCCGGTGACGGCTCCCGGATGGACCCCGTCCCCGGGGAGTTCGTCACCGCGGCTGGAGTACGAGGTGAGTCTGCTGTCGGCAGGGGTGGTGACCGTGTGGGCGTACCTGTCGCCGCGGAATCCGGCGTTGGCGACGGGCGCCGGGCTGCGGTACGGGATCTCGTTCGACGGGGACGCGCCGCAGATCGTCGACATCCACGCGGCGACCGGGGCCGACGACGGGCTGATGAACATGGAGTGGGCCCGCAACACATCGGACAACGTCAACCGCACGTCTTCGCGCCACATGATCAGGGCGGCGGGGGTGCACCGGTTGAAGTTCTGGGCGGTCGATCCGACGGTGGTGGTGCAGCGGTTGGTGATCGACACGGGTGGGTTGACGCCGACGTATCTGGGGCCGCGGGAGAGTGGGCGCGTGCCTTGAGCCCGCCTGTCAGGGCTGGTGGCCGTGGTCCTTGATCGACTGCTCGATCGTGTAGGCGGTCGTGGTGAACGCCTCGATCTGTTCCGCCGTCAGCTCGCGGACGGAGATCTCCTCCAGTGTCCGCCACATGTCGGTGATGGGGGCGCGCAGGGCGCGGCCGGCGTCGGTCAGGCGGACGACCAGGACGCGCCGGTCGTGGGCGGACGGCTCCCGGGTGAGGAGCCCGGCCTCCTGCATGCGGCGCAGCGACTTCGAGACGGTGGAGTGGTCGAGGCCGACGCCTTCCAGGAGTTCGGACTGGGTCTGCTCGTCGCGGTCGAAGAGCTGCATCAGGAGCAGTTCCTGCCCGGGATGCAGGTTCATGGCGCGGAGCATGGTGGCGGCGTGGCCGCGGTGGGTGCGGGCCAGCACGAAGACGGCGTAGCTGAGGCTTCCGTCGCGTGCCGCGGTCGGGGGGGTGGGGTTGGTCATTGGTGTTCCTTGGGTGCGGGTCGGTGGGGGTGGGCCCAAAGGATTGCGCAGTTCCCCGCGCCCCTTGGTTGTCCGGGGGTGCGGGTTCGGTGGGGGGTGGCCTACAGGATTGCGCAGTTCCCCGCGCCCCTGGGTGGGTGGGGCTGGCGTTGGGTTGTGGGGTGTGGGTCGGTGGGGGCTGGTCGCGCAGTTCCCCGCGCCCCTGCGGGTGGGGGTGGGGGTGTGAGGTTTGGCTGCGGGTTGGTGGGGGCTTGTCCCAGGCCCTGTAAGGGGCGCGGGGAACTGCGCGGCCCGCCCCCACCGGGCCCGCACCCGAAATCCAAGGGTGCGTTGCCCTCGTGGGTGTCGCTGCACCGGAGGGTCAGGCGACTGTGAGGACCAGTTTTCCGCGGCCGTGGCCGCCGTCGCTGACCTCTTGCGCCTTGGCCGCGTCGGCGAGCGGGTACGTCGTGCCGACCGTGACGGTCAGGTCGCCGTCGGCGGCCTGGCGGGCAAGTTCCGCGAGGCGGGTGGCCGAGCGGCGCTGGGGGCCCTCGGCGAAGACGATGCCCAGTTCGCGGGCCCGGAAGTCGGCCGTGGTGACGACCCGGTCGGTACCGCCGCGCAGGGTGATGGAGTCCTCCAGCGCGCCCTTGCCCGCGGCGTCGAAGACCGCGTCCACGCCGTTCGGGGCGAGCGCGCGGACCCGCTCGACCAGGCCGTCCCCGTAGACGAGTGCGGTGGCGCCGAGCGAGGTGACGTACTCCTGGTTGTTCGGGCCGGCGGTGCCGATGACGTGGGCGCCGCGGGCGACGGCGAGTTGCACGGCGATGGTGCCGAGGGCGCCGGACGCGCCGTGGATCAGCAGCGTCTCGCCGGCCTTGACGTCGAGGAGGTCCAGGACCCGCTCGGCGCCGTCGCTCGCCACGGGCAGTGCGGCTGCCTGCGTCCAGTCCAGGGCGGCGGGCTTGGGGGCGAGGACGGTCGCGTCGGCCAGCGCGTACTGGGCGTAGGAGCCGGTGTCGGACCAGCCCAGTACCTCGTCGCCGACCTTGAAGGTGTCGACGCCTTCGCCGAGGGCGTCGATGATTCCGGCGATCTCGCCGCCGGGGACCGCGGGCAGGGTGGTGGGGAAGATGGCTTCCATGGTCCCGGAGCGGATCTTTCCGTCCACGGGGTTCACGCCCACGGCCCGGACCTGGACGCGGACCTGGCCGGGCCCCGGCTGGGGCACCTCGATCTCGGCCTCGTGCAGAACCTCGGTGCCGCCGAACGCGTCGAAAACGATGGCCTTCATGACTGATGTCTCCTTCGGTGAGCCGGTCTTGCGACCGCCGACCACATTTGTGTGGCCAGCCACATAAAAAGTAGCACCGATTATGTGGCTAGCCAAGTAGTTGGTGGAGGGGCGCTCTGGAGCCGGGGATGTCCCGGTGCTGCTGTCAGTCCGTGGCGGGGTATCGCGGCAGGTCGGCCGTCGAGATGGTCCACTCGGCGATCGTGACGTCCTCGCCGTAGAGGAAGTCCTTGCGGGTCGCGTAGCGGGGGCCGTCGGGGGTGGGGTGGATGTCGGAGAGGACGGCTCCTGTGCCGGTACGGGGGTCGAAGATCGCGTAGATGGGGATTCCGAGCAGCGGGTAATCGCGCGCCTTGCCGGCCCAGTCGTTCTCGGGATTGGAACGGGAGACCACTTCGATGGCGGCGATGAGCGTTCGGGAGTCGATGGAGCCCTCGACGTTGAGGTCGTCCCACGCGATCAGCATCACATCGGGGTGGCGCATGATGCCCTCTGGCTCGTCCTCCACATCTGGCGTGCCGGTGTGAGCCAGTAGCTCGTCCGGCATGACCTTCTCCAGACGGCGGCTGACGAGTGCTGCCGTCACCTCGTGGGGCCCTCCCGGCGACATCATGTCGTGAACGATTCCTTCCTTGGTGATCTCGAACTTCCCGGGGAGCGTGTCGTCCATCGACTCAAGGAATTCGCGCATTGCCTGGTAGCGGTGGTGAGCGCCGGGCCGTGTGTCGTCCGAGGCGATGGTCATGGCGCTCGCTCCTCGTGCTGGGTGCCGGGGGGTAAGGATCGTCCCCTTCATGCTAGGTGGCCTCCTGGGGATTGGATCGGCAGTCACGGCAGCGGTGTCCTGGTTCCTGTGAGCGGAAGGCGCGGTCGCAGCCGTCGCAGTTCCGCAGGGGGAAGGGGCGTTCGGACGGTGCGGTCCCGGCTGTCGCGATGGCGGGGAGCGGTGGTGGGAGCAGCTCCGTGAGGCGGTGGGCCAGGAGGCCGGCCGGATGACGGAACGGGCCCTCGGGCAGGCCTGCCGTCAGGGTCCGGCGTACGGCTTCGGGGGTGACGCCGCGGTCCAGCCAGGCGGTGACCGCGGGGGCGAGATGCTGCACGACTCGCTCGGGGAGGAGCAGGCGGGGGTCGTCGCGGTGCAGGCTCGCGAGGAGGGTGGCGGCCGGGTGGTGGAGGGGTGCGGGAGGGGGTGCGGCTGGTGGCGTGGCGGGCGGCGGAGTCTTGACGTCCGGTTGTACGGGGGTTGTGGCGGGCGCTGGCGCGGGCGCAGGTCTCGGCGGAGGAGTGGGGCGAGGGGTGGGGCGGGGCTCCCGGACCGGGATCTTGGTGGCCCCCGGCTGGTTGTACGACACCGTTCGGGTGACGAGATGCCCGCTCGGCAGGCGGTGGCGGGTGCGGGCCAGATATCCGTGGGCCTCCAACTCCCTTAGGGTCGACGCGATTCGCGTCTCGCCCTCGGGGAAGCGGTCCGTCAGCGTCCTGATGTCGACGCGGGCACCGGTGGGCAGCGACTGGATGTGGACGCCGAGCCCGATCGCGAGCCCCGACAGCTGCGGGTGCTGGGCGAGATGATTGCCGATCACCGTGAAGCGGGCGGTGTGGCGGACTTTGACGTGTGTGACGCCTCGCGGATGCTGGCGCGGAAGCCGGGACTGGGCGCACGGGGGCGCGCTAAAGTGCTGCGTATCCATCGGGAAGGTTCTCGCTTCCTTGGTGGTCAGGCCCTCGATCGGGAGTCCAGTCCCGGCCGGGGGCCGTCGCATGTTCTGGGGTCTGTTCGGGCGAGCATATGACCGACAACCAGTCGGAAATCCAGCTGAGTTGCGGATTGTCACCCTTGTGGGCGATGCGGGTTCGCGGTGCTGACGAGAGGCCGAACCGGGTCAGGTGAGAGCCGGGCGGGGCTGGGTTTGGTGGGTTCTCTCCCCGAGTTCTTGAAAAGCATTTGATGCCGGGCGGTATCGGTCGGTCGTTTACCGGGACGGTGGAATCCGGGGGCCGGTGCGGGCGGGTCCGGAGCCGACGGGCTTCAGCGCCGGCGTCAGTGCTGATGACGGTGCCGGATGCGGTACGAAGTTGAGCTCGGCCCAGACCGTCTTGCGCGGGGGTCTGCCGGGCATGACGCCCCAACGGTCGGAAAGCGCCTCCACGATGACGAGTCCGCGCCCCGACTCGTCGGCGGGGCCCGGGTGTTGCGGGCCGAGGGTCCGACGGTCGCCGCGGGTGTCGGTCACCTCGATGCGAAGGGTGCCGCCGATCACGTACAGCGTGAGACGGAAGTCGCGGCCGGGGACGCGGCCGTGCGTGACGGCGTTGGCGGCCAGCTCGGCCACGATGTGCTCCGCGCGGTCGGGGTCCAACGGCAGCTCCCAGGCGCGGACTTGCTCGGTCGTGAACCGCCGGGCGAGACGGGCGCCGCGGGGTGTCGCTGACAGGAGCAGGCTGAAGCTGCGGACGGTTTCTTGATTCACGTCACACAGCGTGGCCACCCGTGTCTACTCTGAGCTGGGGTTACGACTGTGCGTATCGGGACTGTCGCTCTGTGGTCCCGGTCTGTCCTGGCTGTCTCGGGTGTCGTACGGGTGCGGGTGGATGTTGGAGGTGGGTGGAGATGAGCAGCGGTGAGGGCGTGGACGAGGCGGGCTGGGACCTCGAACCGGGGGACGAGAGCGCGCCGTTGGTGGAGGCCGTCGGACGGCTGGTCAGGATCTGCCGCGAGGCGGCCGGGCTGCGGGTCGCCGACGTCGGTGAGGCCCTCGGATACGGCGAGGACATGATCCGCAAGATCGAGCGCGGGGCGCGGATTCCCCGGCCGGAGTTCCTCGACCGGGCGGACGAGGTGCTGAAGGCGAGCGGGCACCTCAAGGCGTTCAAGGGGGATGTGGAGAGGGCCCGGTACCCGAAGAAGATGCGGGAACTGAAGGAGTTGGAGGACGGGGCGGTTGAGCTGCTGCAATACAGCAACCACAACATCCAAGGGTTGTTGCAGACGCCGGAGTACGCGCGGGCGCTGTTTGAGATGCGACAGCCCATGCACTCGCCGGACGCAGTGGAAAGGGGCATCGCTGCGCGCCTGGCCCGGAAATCGATCTTCGAGCGAGAGCCTGCTCCGACGCTCAGCTTTGTCCAGGAACAGGTGACGCTGGAACGCCCCCTCGGTGGGAACATGGTGCTACGGCGGCAACTCGAACACTTGCTAGAGGTCGGGAAGCTGCGGAACGTCACACTTCAGGTCATGCCGACCAAGCGCGAAGAGCATGCCGGGGTGCAGGGTCTGATCCAGGTGCTGAAGTTCGCCGACGGAACGGCGGTTGGACGTTGCCCTGGCGCGTTCAACGGCCGCCCTGTCAGCGACCCCAGGGATCTTCGTATTCTTGAACTGCGCTATGGCATGATCCGGGCGCAGGCTCTCACGCCTGGGGAGTCGCTGGCCTTCATCGAACGAACGCTGGGAGAGCTATGAGCACCACGGAACTCCGCTGGTTCAAAAGCAGCTACAGCGACAGCGGCGAGATTGACGACTGCGTCGAAATAGCCAAAGCCCCCGCCGCCGTCCACGTCCGTGACTCCAAGAACCCCGCCGGGGCGCGGCTCACCCTCAGCCCTGCCGCCTGGGCGTCGTTCGTGGCACCCCTGGCGCCGGGCCACTAGCCGGGGCCGGGGGCCGGGTCACTGCATGTTCTGCACATGCGGATGGCCGGGCGCGACCGTACACACGTACAGCTGCAAGTTGTAGCTGCGGCCGATGTTCAGCTGGGTCGCGCAGGACGGGCCGCGGTAGTGCAGCCCCGTATAGCCGGCGTCCTCCACAGGACGCCAACTCCCGTTGCCGCCGTCCCATTCGCTGCCGTCGATGGTGAGCAGGGGCCGTACGTCCGAGCCGCACTCGGGGCATGCCATGGGGAACGGATCGCTGAAGCTCCAGGGGGCGTGGCCGCCGAGCTTGCAGCCCGGGGCGACGCTGAGGTCGTACTGATAGCCGATGACGTCGACGTCATCCAGCTCATCCCCATCCTCAGGCTCTTCCGGGGCCTGCTCCTCCTCCCAGGCTTCGATGCGGTCCGCCAGGTCCTCGGGCAGTTCGTGCGGGGCCGGGTACTCGGTGACCGTCTCGGGGTGGAGGACGCAGGGCTCGGGGAGGTAGTCGTCGTTGCCGATCACCGAGGGCTGCGGGGCGGCGGTGAGGGGGTCGGTCACGTCGGCGGAGGCACGCCAGCGGAGCGTGACCGCGGGGAGATGGTCCGCGGCGTGGTCGAAGGGGCACCACAGGACCTGGAGCAGATCGGTACCGGCCGGGCAGGGCAGCGCGGGGACGTCGGCGGCGTACAGCTGGACCACGGGGATCATGGGGGCCGGGCCGTCCAGGGATATCCGGGTCCGGCCGGAGAACGAGGCGCGGTCGACGATCACCTGCTCCTCGGGGGTGAGGAGATCGGCACCCTCGGCGCGTGGCCGGTCCCAGGCTTCGTCGAGGATGCGCCGCCTCAGCCGTACGTCGTCGGGGGCGACACCGCGGTGCGAGGGTCCGGCGTGATCCGGGCAGGTGGGCCACGGTTCGTCAGCCGGCCAGAGAAGAGGACCGCCGATCGAACTGTCGGCGGCGGCCGGCGCACCGGCACGCGGGTGCAGCCGTACGGCGGTACGGGCCATCGGCGCCAACTCGGGGAAGAGGGCGACGATGTCGAGGGGGCGGGGTGGGGTGGTGCGGGGCATGGGGGAGAGGCTATGTGTGCACGCGGGCGCAAGGTGAAGGTGGGGCACGTCCGATGGCCGATGGGACGCGGGCGGCGGCGTACACCTGGTCCACCGAGGGGGATGCAAACGCCGTGACCGCGGAATTTCACATGAAGCTGGGCGAAGGAATGCTCGGCTATTTCCGCGAGATAGCGGACGAAATGGTGGGGCGGTTCGGTATCTCCCGCGCGGAGGCGGTGGCGAGGATCAATGAGAGGTACGGAGGAACGGAGATAGCTCCGTACCCCGATCTCCTGTGCCATGAGCTTCCGGAGTTCTGGGCCTACAGCCCGTACTACTACCCCGACGACGCCGGACGTCTTCCGACGGGAGACGCGGGCGCGGACGCGGACGCGGGCATCGACGTGACGCGACTGCGGATCCGCCCGCGTCCGCCGGAGGGCTCGCCCGCGTGGACCCTCCGCGGGGACGTTCAGGGCGGGGGAGAGGGATGAGCAGCACTGTCGAGTACCGGCTCCGGGGCACCCACTCTCAGGGCGGTCTGGCCGCGGACTTGACGGCGGAGTATCGCCTCCCCGGCACCGGTGCGGCGGGCTGCCTGCAGGTCTACCGCAACGTCTCGCTGACGCTTCCGAGCGGCACCCATTGGCGCGACGCCGCATGGCTCGCCTTCGGGCTCTCGGTGCACTCCGCCGACCTGTCCTCCGAGCATCCCGACGGCCTGCTCGTCGAGGTCGCCGCGCTCACCTTCCCCCTCGCCCACTACCGGTCCGAGGCGGCGGCGCTGGCGATGGACGCTTGGCTGCGCAACGAATTCGCCCTCCCAGATCGCGGACTCCGCGCCGCTCTCGACGATGAGACAGGGGCATGGGGCTTCCAATGGGGAGGACACCTTGATCCCTTTTCGGACGGGCCCTGACTGGTCGGTGGTGGAGGGAGAAGGCGGACCATGGCGCCCAAGTGTGCGTACTGGTGGATGCGGGCCGCGGATGCGGCCGAGGGCGCGTGGAAGAAGGCTGTGCGCCGGAGACGTGGCAGATGGGAATGACCGAGTGGGCAACGAGCTCGGCTTCAACTAGGACGTGCTGCTGGGCGGGGCATGGCCAGGAGGTCGAGGACGGCCGGCGGGTCCTGTGCCAGCACGGTCGGTATCGATCGGCATCGGGAGGAGATCGGCATCGGGAGGAGGGGACATGGCGGCCGGGTGGGACTGGGACGGTGACGAGAGCCTGCTCCGCTTCGACGACCCCGTCGAGTGGGACGCGGCGTACGAACGCGGAGAGGACTCACTGGGCTCCGCCGCGATCGGGCTAGCCTTCAACTGCTCGCTGGCCGAGGCGTCACCTCGGATCGTCAGGGCGATGCAGCTGCCGGACATCGGCCAATGCGGCTTCGCCTTCACCGCGGCGGGCACCGCGGCCCGGCTCAACGGCGAACTGACACCAGAGCTGTACGCCGCGCTGCGGGCGGAGGGCCACGGCCGCAGGAGCATGGCCGAGAACGCCATCGACGACACCCTCGACTACGTACCGTTCCGGCAACTCCCACCGTGATTCAAGTGGCAGATGGTCCGGATGACCGTGCAGAACAAGCTGGAGTACTGGTGGATGCTGGCCACGGACGCGGTCGGCGACGCGCGGCGGTTCCTGCGAGGTCGCCGCTCCTGAGGGCAAGGCGTGCGATGGCACGGTCGGCGGGGGTAGGCGTGACGGGGGTTGCGTGATGGCGGCTGTGGAGGCGCGGTAAGTGACGCAAGAGCGGACAGGACGGGACTGGTCCCCGCAGACCGAGGACGTGCTGCGTCGTGCGGGCTGGCGTCCCGGACGGACGGTGCCGACGTCGACCTGGGAAGCGATCCTGAGCGAACGCGGGGCCTTCGTGGCTCATGACGCAGCGCGCCGGCTCCTCGCCGAGTTCGGCGGTCTCGTGACGTACGGCTGGCCCGCCGATTCGATCACCACTTCGTCGTCCGTCCGGTTCGACCCCCTGGCGGCCGGGTGGCAGGACGAGCTGTTCGCGCGGGCGAGCCGGGAAATAGGGGCGCCGCTCTACCCGGTGGGCACGGCGGACGAAGGTGCCGGCTTCCTGGGGATCACGGAGGAGGGCGCACTGCACCTGCTTCGGGACCGGGCGGAACCGCTGGCGACGACCATCGACCAGGCGCTGGACCGGTTGGTCACGCTGCAAGGGGCGCAGGCAGCCCTGTGGACGCCCGACGTGCCGGCGGACCCTCCTCCGTTCTGGCGGAGGTTCGACGTGGCGCACCCCGGCGAGGACGCCGGGGTGCGCTGGTCGGCGGAGACGGATCGGGTGCTGCGGGCAGGAGGCTGGTGTCCGGGCCGGGCAATTCCCACGGACACCTGGGAAAGCGCCCTTCTGCAGAGCGGTGAGTACGAGATCCACGATGCCGCGCGCCGGTTTCTGGCGGAGTTCGGTGCGGTGGGTGTGCCCTACCGAGATCCCCTGGACGCCACGTCGTGCATGGAGTTCCGACTGGATCCGCTCCTGGCGTTCTGGGACGCGGAGATCATTGATGATCTCGCCGAGCAGGCAGGCGTAGACACTCTGTATCCCATCGGCATGCGTGACCGCGGGAACCAGTACCTGGCCATGGCGGCGGACGGGGCTGTCTATGCAGGCATGGACAGCGTCTGGCTGCTGGCACCCACGCCCGACGAGGCGGTGCAGCGGCTCACGTGGCGGCTGGGCGACCACTGACGAGCTGAACGGCCGATCTTCACGCCGAACGCCTGTGCCTAGTAAATTCGCTGCTGCGTATGTGTGGTTGACGGGGCTGGTGCGACGGGGGTTGCGTGATGGCGGGGTATCGGCCGACGGACTGGCATGTCCTGGACCTGGACAAGGATCCGACGCCTGGGGATCCGGTTCGGGTGAAGTCCCTGGCCAAGAGCCTGCACGACTTCGCCGACGACGTGCAGGATGCGTTGCGGCTCGTCAAGGGCATGGCGGAGGAAGACGCCGTCCTGACGATGGTGGGCAAGACGGCCGAGGTGTTCCGGGACGAGTTCTCGGGTGTGCCGAAGAACTTGAAGAAGCTGAAGAAGTCGTACGACCTGGCCGGTGATGCGCTGGCGGCGTACTGGCCCGAGCTTGAGCGTGCCCAGACGCTGGCCGACAAGGCCCTCGCCAAGGGGCGGGACGCGCAGGCTGATCTGTCGTCCGCCAAGTCCAAGTTGTCCTCGGCCGATTCGTGGGTGACGCGGGCGAACAAGGAAGCGGACAAGTACAAGGACGATCCGGGGTCGGCGGGCAAGGACGTTCCGAAGCCTGATGAAGCGAAGGTGCGGGCCGCCACCCGTGACGCGCAGAGTGCCAAGGACGCGCACACCGCCGCTCAGTCGGATGTGACCTCCGCGCAGAGTGCGCTGGACGCGGCGAAGAAGATGGCCGCCGACGCGCGTCAGATGCGTGAGGACGCCGCCGGGGAAGCCAAGCGCAAGCTCGATGACGCTTCCGACGCCGGCATTCCGAACCGTAAGTGGTACGAAGAAGTCGGCGACTGGTTCGTCGACAACTGGGACACCATCGTCGCCGTCTGCAAGGTCGTCGTGGCGGTGCTGGGCATTATCGCGATGATTATCGGCGGGCCGATTCTCGGTGCGATCGTGCTGATCGCCGCGCTGATCGTCCTCGCGGACACTCTCAACAAATATATGAAGGGGCAGGCCTCCCTGTGGGATGTGGCTTTTGCCGCGCTCGACTGCATTCCGGGGATGAAGGGGCTGACCACCCTCGGCGGGCTCGCCAAGGGGCTCAAAGGGCTCCGGAGCTTGAACGGGATCAAGGCCGGGATGAAGGGCATGGCCGAGGGCGTGCGCGGGATGAGCGGCGTCTTCAAGGGCGCGGCCCGCATGCCGGGTGGCCAGATCCCCTACCGGGCACTGTCCCCGAAGGCCAGGCAGCTCACCCGGGCGCTGGAGAACGGCCACATACCCATCCGGCCCGGCGAGGTGAACGTCTCCCATCTCTCCGAACTCCAGAGCTTCCACGGGGTCGAGCACGCCATCATCCAGAACCCGGCGGGGGATCTGCGTCTCTTCCGGGGGACGGAGCGGACCAGTTCCATTCCGCGGGACCTCAGGGGCCAGGATTACGACTTCATCGCCCATACGCACCCGGAAGACCGAATTCCCGGACCGCCCAACCGAATAGAACAGGCGCAGGGAATGCCCAACAGTATGTCGCGGGACCTGGAGTACAAGGCGTCGGATCATATGGAAGTGGTCGTCAGCCGGGACGGAAACCTGCGGTTCTTCGACGGTGACGGGATCCGTGAACTGCCGCAGGGAACGTACCCTGAGGGTGGTCCGGTGAATCCGTTGGGGTTCATCGTTCCCGTGCAAATGGGATAACCGATGTGCATACGTTGGCATGAACCGCGCCGCGGAAAGGGAAAGCCGTAATGAGTAGTGAATACGCCTCGTGTGTCTTCTGCGGGGAGTTCGTCCTGCACATCCCCGGGTGGGCCAGCGATGTTCCCTCGTACCGGCTCATGCGGGCGACCTGGCGGGAGGAGCACGCGTTTCTCGTCGGGTCGCTGCACTTCTCCTGCCTGCGGGCGTCGGCCGTCCGGTCGGAGTTCGCCGCCGAGTTCGCGGGGATCGCGACAGGGCACGGGAGGGAGATCACGTTTCAGGCGGCCGGCGGGGCCCAGACCCTGGTCCAGCCCGGTCTCGGGTACGTCGAGGAGATCTTCCGGGGTGACGAATGCGCCGTCCACCGCAGCGACACCCGGGACAGCTGGCTCGTGCTGGAGCATGCCGGGCCCTGGTACGTGCTGGACCGGCCTCAGATGGAGGCCATCGCGCAGGGGAAGCCGCCTCGTCTCGACCCCGGGGTGGAGCGGATCGTGCTCCCGGGGGAGCCGATGGCGGGCCTTGCCGACGCCACACTCGCCGAACTCCTGGACAGCCTCGGTGTCACGGGCCGGTATCCGGGCCTCGCGGCGGGGGAGCCGGAGTACGAGTTCTGGAAGTACTTCGCCCCCAAGCGCGTACTGGAGTACGCGGTGATCGCGACCCCGCCCCTGCCGGCGGAGGCCGCCGCGTTCCTGCGGGACTACGCCCCGGGGTACCGGCCGATCGACTACGACGCGCTGGAAGGCGACGAGCTGCGGGGCTGAGAAGCCGGACGTCGGGCCCGGAAGGCCCTGCGGCGGCTCGCCGACAGGGCCGGTCCGTCCGAAGAGTTTGACGCCCGTCCCCCCGGGGGTATCCTCTCCGGCTCGATTCGCCAGGTCGCTGCCCCGTGTGGCAGACTGTCGGGGTTGCTCGGTTGAGTGCCGATGCTGCGCGCCTCCCGCCGGGAGGACCGGAAGCGAGTCCCACAGTACTCGTCGCCCCAACTGCCCCAGGGCAGCGCTGGAGCGGACGTACGGGAATCTTCCGGGAAGTGTCAGCGGGGTGCAGACCAGGCACCCGGTGGGTGTTCCGCCCCCGGTCCTGCGGTCGTCTTTGGGATGGGCCGTGTCCCTGGTAGGGAAATCCGTTTGTGGATATCTCTGCGGTGAGGACGCGACACACCCGACCGCGTGGGTCGGAGACAGGACGCGAACCCGCGGGGTTGCAGAGCGTTTCACTAGACAAAGGACTACTGAGTAGCCATGGCGGGACAGAAGATCCGCATCCGGCTCAAGGCCTACGACCACGAGGTCATCGATTCCTCGGCGAAGAAGATCGTCGAGACGGTGACGCGCACTGGTGCGTCGGTCGCGGGCCCGGTGCCGCTGCCCACTGAGAAGAACGTGTACTGCGTCATCAAGTCGCCGCACAAGTACAAGGACTCGCGCGAGCACTTCGAGATGCGCACGCACAAGCGCCTGATCGACATTCTCGACCCGACCCCCAAGACCGTTGACTCTTTGATGCGACTCGACCTCCCGGCCGGTGTCGACATCGAGATCAAGCTCTAAGGGATGTGGTCTGAGAATGGTTAAGCAGATCAAGGGCATCCTCGGCGAGAAGCTCGGCATGACGCAGGTGTGGGACGAGAACAACCGTGTTGTTCCGGTCACCGTCGTCAAGGCCAGCCCCAACGTCGTGACCCAGGTCCGTACGAATGACGTCGACGGCTACGAGTCGGTCCAGATCGCCTTCGGCGAGATCGACCCGCGCAAGGTGAACAAGCCCCTCAAGGGCCACTTCGCCAAGGCCGACGTCACTCCCCGCCGTCACCTCGTCGAGATCCGTACCGCTGACGCCAGCGAGTACGTCCTCGGCCAGGAGATCACCGCCGAGACCTTCGAGTCCGGCATCAAGGTGGACGTGACCGGCACGAGCAAGGGCAAGGGCTTCGCCGGTGTCATGAAGCGTCACAACTTCCATGGCCTCGGCGCCGGCCACGGTGTCCAGCGCAAGCACCGCTCTCCGGGCTCCATCGGTGGCTGTGCCACCCCGGGCCGTGTGTTCAAGGGCCTCCGCATGGCGGGTCGCATGGGCAACGAGCGGGTCACCACCCAGAACCTGACCGTCCACGCCGTTGACGCGGAGAAGGGCCTGCTCCTCATCAAGGGCGCGGTTCCTGGTCCGAACGGCGGCCTCGTCCTGGTCCGCACCGCGGCCAAGGGGGCCTGAGGTAACGATGAGCACTGTTGACATCATTTCGCCGGCAGGCGACAAGACCGGGACGGTCGAGCTCCCTGCGGAGATCTTCGACGTCGAGAAGATCAGCATCCCGCTGCTTCACCAGGTCGTAGTCGCCCAGCTGGCCGCTGCCCGCCAGGGCACGCACAAGACCAAGACGCGCGCCGAGGTTCGTGGTGGCGGTAGGAAGCCCTACCGCCAGAAGGGCACCGGCCGTGCGCGCCAGGGCTCGACCCGCGCCCCGCAGTTCGTCGGCGGTGGCGTCGTCCACGGCCCGCAGCCGCGTGACTACTCGCAGCGGACCCCGAAGAAGATGAAGGCCGCGGCCCTGCGCCACGCCCTCACCGACCGGGCCCGCAACGCTCGCATCCACGTCGTCTCCGGCGTGATCGAGGGCGACAACCCCTCCACCAAGGCCGCGAAGGTTCTGCTCGGCAAGATCTCGGAGCGCAAGAACCTGCTCCTGGTCATCGACCGTGCCGACGAGGCCGCGCTGCTCTCCGCGCGCAACCTGCCCCAGGTCCACATCCTGGAGCCGGGCCAGCTGAACACGTACGACGTTCTCGTCTCGGACGACGTGGTCTTCACCCAGGCCGCTTTCGAGTCCTTCGTGTCTGGCCCCCAGGCCGCTGACACCGAAGGGAGCGAAGCCTGATGGCTACGCGTCACCCGAGCATTGCCCCCAAGGCGGCCAAGGCCGCCAAGGCCGCGCGCATCGCCAAGGCGAAGCGCCACGAGGCCGAGGGCAAGAACACCGTTGAGACGCCGCTGAGCAAGAGCTTCACGGATCCCCGTGACGTCCTCATCAAGCCGGTCGTCTCCGAGAAGAGCTACGCGCTGCTCGACGAGGGCAAGTACACCTTCGTCGTCGCGCCGGGCGCCAACAAGACCCAGATCAAGCAGGCCGTCCAGGCGGTCTTCTCGGTCAAGGTCACCGGGGTCAACACGATCAACCGCCAGGGGAAGCGCAAGCGGACCAAGAGCGGCTTCGGCAAGCGTGCTGACACCAAGCGCGCCATCGTGACCCTCGCTGAGGGCGACCGTATCGACATCTTCGGCCAGGCCTCCTAACGGAGCGCCCTGGTCCGAATATCGGACGAGGACTGAGAAATGGGAATCCGCAAGTACAAGCCGACTACGCCGGGGCGTCGTGGCTCCAGCGTCGCCGACTTCGTCGAGGTCACGCGGTCCACGCCGGAGAAGTCGCTGGTCCGCCCGCTGCACAGCAAGGGCGGCCGTAACAACGCCGGTCGTGTGACCGTTCGCCACCAGGGTGGCGGACACAAGCGCGCCTACCGCGTCATCGACTTCCGTCGGCACGACAAGGACGGCGTGCCGGCGAAGGTCGCGCACATCGAGTACGACCCCAACCGCACCGCGCGCATCGCGCTGCTTCACTACGCGGACGGCGAGAAGCGCTACATCCTCGCCCCCCGCAACCTGTCGCAGGGCGACCGCGTCGAGAACGGTCCCGGGGCCGACATCAAGCCGGGCAACAACCTGGCCCTCCGCAACATCCCGGTCGGTACCACGATCCACGCGATCGAGCTCCGTCCCGGTGGCGGTGCCAAGTTCGCCCGCTCCGCCGGTGCCTCCGTGCAGCTGCTCGCGAAGGAGGGCCAGATGGCCCACCTGCGCATGCCGTCCGGAGAGATCCGCCTGGTCGACGTGCGCTGCCGCGCCACCGTCGGCGAGGTCGGCAACGCCGAGCAGTCGAACATCAACTGGGGCAAGGCCGGCCGCAAGCGCTGGCTGGGCGTCCGCCCGACCGTTCGCGGTGTGGCGATGAACCCGGTTGACCACCCGCACGGTGGTGGTGAAGGCAAGACCTCCGGTGGACGTCACCCGGTCTCGCCGTGGGGTCAGAAGGAGGGTCGTACTCGTTCGCCGAAGAAGGCATCGAACAAGTACATCGTCCGCCGCCGCAAGACGAACAAGAAGCGCTAGGAGCGGGTTTAGATGCCGCGCAGTCTCAAGAAGGGGCCCTTCGTCGACGACCACCTGATCAAGAAGGTGGACGTACAGAACGAAGCCGGTTCCAAGAACGTCATCAAGACCTGGTCCCGTCGCTCGATGATCATCCCGGCCATGCTCGGCCACACGATCGCGGTGCACAACGGCAAGACCCACATTCCGGTGTTTGTCACCGAGTCGATGGTCGGCCACAAGCTCGGCGAGTTCTCGCCGACGCGCACCTTCCGGGGTCACGTCAAGGACGACCGGAAGTCGAAGCGCCGCTAACGCGGGGTGGAATCGACCATGACAGACACTGGAAGGACAACCATGGAAGCCAGGGCCCAGGCGCGGTACATCCGCGTCACGCCCATGAAGGCCCGCCGTGTGGTGGACCTTATCCGTGGCATGGATGCCACGGAGGCTCAGGCGGTCCTGCGTTTCGCCCCGCAGGCCGCGAGCGTGCCCGTCGGCAAGGTGCTTGACAGCGCCATCGCCAACGCCGCACACAACTACGACCACACCGACGCCGACAGCCTCGTCATCTCCGAGGCGTACGTCGACGAGGGTCCGACCCTGAAGCGGTTCCGTCCGCGCGCCCAGGGCCGCGCCTACCGGATCCGCAAGCGGACCAGCCACATCACCGTGGTCGTCAGCAGCAAGGAAGGAACCCGGTAATGGGCCAGAAGGTTAACCCGCATGGGTTCCGGCTCGGCATCACCACGGACTTCAAGTCCCGCTGGTACGCCGACAAGCTGTACAAGGACTACGTCAAGGAAGACGTCGCCATCCGTCGGATGATGACGTCCGGCATGGAGCGCGCCGGCATCTCGAAGGTGGAGATCGAGCGCACCCGTGACCGCGTCCGTGTGGACATCCACACCGCGCGCCCGGGCATCGTCATCGGCCGCCGCGGCGCCGAGGCCGACCGCATCCGCGGTGACCTGGAGAAGCTGACCGGCAAGCAGGTCCAGCTGAACATCCTTGAGGTCAAGAGCCCGGAGACGGACGCTCAGCTGGTGGCCCAGGCCGTCGCCGAGCAGCTGTCCTCCCGCGTCTCCTTCCGTCGCGCCATGCGTAAGAGCATGCAGGGCACGATGAAGGCCGGCGCCAAGGGCATCAAGATCCAGTGCGGTGGCCGTCTCGGCGGCGCCGAGATGTCCCGCTCGGAGTTCTACCGCGAGGGCCGTGTGCCCCTGCACACGCTCCGCGCGAACGTCGACTACGGCTTCTTCGAGGCCAAGACGACCTTCGGCCGCATCGGTGTGAAGGTCTGGATCTACAAGGGCGATGTCAAGAACATCGCCGAGGTCCGCGCCGAGAACGCCGCGGCCCGTGCGGGTAACCGCCCGGCCCGTGGTGGAGCCGGTGGCGGCGGCGACCGCCCGGCCCGTGGCGGTCGTGGTGGCGAGCGTGGCGGCCGTGGCCGCAAGCCGCAGCAGCAGTCCGCGCCGGCAGCCGAGGCCCCCAAGGCCGACGCTCCCGCCGCCGCTGCCGCTCCGGCCGAGAGCACCGGAACGGAGGCCTGACCGAAATGCTGATCCCTCGTAGGGTCAAGCACCGCAAGCAGCACCACCCGAAGCGCCGCGGTCAGGCCAAGGGCGGTACGCAGGTTTCGTTCGGCGAGTACGGCATTCAGGCCCTCACGCCGGCGTACGTCACGAACCGCCAGATCGAGGCGGCTCGTATCGCGATGACCCGCCACATCAAGCGTGGCGGCAAGGTCTGGATCAACATCTACCCGGACCGTCCGCTGACGAAGAAGCCCGCCGAGACCCGCATGGGTTCCGGTAAGGGTTCCCCCGAGTGGTGGGTCGCGAACGTGCACCCGGGCCGGGTCATGTTCGAGCTGTCCTACCCCAACGAGAAGATCGCCCGTGAGGCCCTCACTCGCGCAGCCCACAAGCTGCCGATGAAGTGCCGGATCGTCAAGCGCGAGGCAGGTGAAGCGTGATGTCGGCCGGTACCAAGGCGTCCGAGCTGCGCGAACTGGGTGACGAGGAGCTTCTTGCGAAGCTTCGCGAAGCCAAGGAAGAGCTGTTCAACCTCCGCTTCCAGGCGGCGACCGGTCAGCTCGAAAACCACGGGCGGCTCAAGGCCGTCCGCAAGGACATCGCGCGGATCTACACCCTGATGCGTGAGCGCGAGCTGGGCATCGAGACGGTGGAGAGCGCCTGATGAGCGAGAACAACGTGACCGAAGAGACCAAGACGAGCCGCGGTTTCCGCAAGACCCGTGAGGGTCTGGTCGTCAGCGACAAGATGGACAAGACCGTCGTCGTCGCTGTCGAGGACCGCGTCAAGCACGCGCTGTACGGCAAGGTCATCCGCCGTACGAACAAGCTCAAGGCGCACGACGAGCAGAACGCCGCGGGCGTCGGCGACCGGGTTGTCATCATGGAGACCCGGCCGCTGTCCGCGACGAAGCGCTGGCGCATCGTCGAGATCCTCGAGAAGGCCAAGTAGTAAGTACCTGAGGGGTTTCCCGCAGGTTGGTTCCGCCAGGCTCGGCAGGGGTTTCCGTGAAGGAGCCCCTGCCGGGAACCGGCAGACAATCAGGAGATAGACGTGATCCAGCAGGAGTCGCGACTGCGTGTCGCCGACAACACTGGTGCGAAGGAAATCCTTTGCATCCGTGTGCTCGGTGGCTCCGGTCGCCGCTACGCGGGCATCGGTGACGTCATTGTCGCCACCGTCAAGGACGCGATCCCCGGCGGCAATGTGAAGAAGGGTGACGTCATCAAGGCGGTCATCGTTCGCACCGTCAAGGAGCGTCGCCGTCCCGACGGCTCGTACATCCGCTTCGACGAGAACGCCGCCGTCATTCTGAAGAACGACGGCGACCCTCGCGGCACCCGTATCTTCGGCCCGGTCGGCCGTGAGCTGCGCGAGAAGAAGTTCATGAAGATCATCTCGCTCGCGCCGGAGGTGCTGTAAGCATGAAGATCAAGAAGGGCGACCTGGTTCAGGTCATCACCGGTAAGGACAAGGGCAAGCAGGGCAAGGTCATTGCCGCTTACCCGCGCGACGAGCGCGTCCTGGTCGAGGGTGTCAACCGGGTCAAGAAGCACACGAAGGCCGGTCCCACCGCTCGCGGTTCGCAGGCCGGTGGCATCGTCACGACCGAGGCGCCCGTCCACGTCTCCAACGTCCAGCTGGTCGTTGAGAAGGACGGCAACAAGGTCGTCACGCGCGTCGGTTTCCGCTTCGACGACGAGGGCAACAAGATCCGCGTTGCCAAGCGGACGGGTGAGGACATCTGATGGCTACCACCACCATTCCGCGTCTCAAGACGAAGTACCGCGAGGAGATCGCGGGCAAGCTGCAGGAAGAGTTCTCGTACGAGAACGTCATGCAGACCCCGGGCCTCGTCAAGATCGTGGTCAACATGGGTGTGGGCGACGCCGCCCGCGACTCCAAGCTGATCGAGGGCGCCATCCGCGACCTCACCACGATCACCGGTCAGAAGCCGGCCGTCACCAAGGCCCGCAAGTCCATCGCGCAGTTCAAGCTGCGTGAGGGTCAGCCGATCGGTGCCCACGTCACACTTCGTGGCGACCGCATGTGGGAGTTCCTGGACCGCACCCTGTCGCTCGCGCTTCCGCGCATCCGCGACTTCCGTGGTCTGTCTCCCAAGCAGTTCGACGGTCGTGGCAACTACACCTTCGGTCTCACCGAGCAGGTCATGTTCCACGAGATCGACCAGGACAAGATCGACCGCGTCCGGGGTATGGACATCACCGTGGTCACCACGGCGACCAACGACGCCGAAGGCCGTGCCCTTCTCCGTCACCTCGGCTTCCCCTTCAAGGAGGCGTAAGCGAGATGGCGAAGAAGGCTCTGATTGCCAAGGCTGCTCGTAAGCCCAAGTTCGGTGTGCGTGGCTACACCCGTTGCCAGCGCTGCGGCCGCCCGCACTCCGTGTACCGCAAGTTCGGTCTCTGCCGCGTGTGCCTTCGTGAGATGGCTCACCGTGGAGAGCTCCCGGGCGTGACCAAGAGCTCCTGGTAGTCCCCATAACTGGGACGACCGGACGCTCTCGGTAAGCAGTGGGTTGGCAGAGGCTCTCCCCTCCATGGCTTAGGCTAGGAGGGTTGGGCGTCTGCCGCCCGGACGCATGTGGGTACAGCCCACTAGTTAACGCTTACTACGCCGTAGGTCCCCGCACCGCACCCGTCCCGCCACTGAGTGGGGAGAGGGATGGCGCATACAGGAAACCCCGGCGAGAGAGGCCGAAGGCCAATTCATGACCATGACTGATCCCATCGCAGACATGCTTACTCGTCTGCGTAACGCGAACTCGGCGTACCACGACGATGTCGCGATGCCCCACAGCAAGATCAAGTCGCACATCGCGGAGATCCTCCAGCAGGAGGGCTTCATCACCGGCTGGAAGGTCGAGGACGCCGAAGTCGGCAAGAAGCTCGTCCTCGAGCTGAAGTTCGGTCCGAACCGCGAGCGCTCCATTGCGGGCATCAAGCGGATCTCGAAGCCGGGTCTGCGTGTGTACGCGAAGTCCACCTCCCTGCCCAAGGTGCTGGGTGGCCTCGGCGTGGCGATCATCTCCACGTCGCACGGTCTCCTCACCGGACAGCAGGCCGGCAAGAAGGGCGTAGGCGGAGAAGTTCTCGCCTACGTCTGGTAGCGGAAGGGAACGGAGGAAACAGCTATGTCGCGTATTGGCAAGCTCCCCATCACGGTTCCCGCCGGCGTGGACGTCACCATCGACGGCCGTACGGTTCAGGTGAAGGGCCCCAAGGGCTCTCTCTCCCACACCGTCGCGGCGCCGATCGAGGTCGCCAAGGGCGAGGACGGCATTCTCAATGTCACCCGCCCGAACGACGAGCGTCAGAACAAGGCCCTCCACGGCCTGTCCCGCACGCTGGTGGCGAACATGATCACCGGCGTGACCACGGGTTACGTGAAGAAGCTCGAAATCAGCGGTGTCGGTTACCGCGTCCTGGCGAAGGGTTCCAACCTGGAGTTCTCGCTCGGCTACAGCCACTCGATCACGATCGAGGCGCCCGAGGGCATCTCCTTCAAGGTCGAGAACCCGACACACTTCTCGGTCGAGGGAATCGACAAGCAGAAGGTCGGCGAGGTTGCGGCCAACATCCGCAAGCTGCGCAAGCCCGACCCGTACAAGGCCAAGGGCGTCAAGTACGAGGGCGAAGTCGTCCGGCGCAAGGTCGGAAAGGCGGGTAAGTAAGCCATGGCATACGGTGTCAAGATTGCTAAGGGCGACGCTTACAAGCGTGCTGCCATCAAGCGACGTCACATCCGCATCCGGAAGCACATCTCCGGTACGGCTGAGCGGCCTCGCCTGGTCGTGACGCGCTCGAACCGCCACATCGTGGCCCAGGTGATCGACGACGTTAAGGGTCACACCCTCGCGTCGGCGTCCACCCTGGACACGACCATCCGCGGCGGCGAGAACGACAAGTCCGAGCAGGCCAAGTCGGTCGGCGCCCTGGTCGCCGAGCGCGCCAAGGCCGCCGGTGTCGAGGCTGTCGTATTCGACCGTGGTGGAAACCAGTACGCCGGGCGCATTGCCGCTCTGGCGGACGCCGCCCGCGAAGCCGGACTCAAGTTCTGAGTCCTGTTCCGTAGCTAGCGGAAACAGAGAGAGGTAATTCCAATGGCTGGACCCCAGCGCCGCGGAAGCGGTGCCGGTGGCGGCGAGCGGCGGGACCGGAAGGGCCGTGACGGCGGCGCAGCTGCCGAGAAGACCGCGTACGTCGAGCGTGTCGTCGCGATCAACCGTGTCGCCAAGGTTGTGAAGGGTGGTCGTCGCTTCAGCTTCACTGCGCTGGTCGTAGTGGGCGATGGTGACGGCACCGTGGGTGTCGGTTACGGCAAGGCCAAGGAGGTGCCGGCCGCGATCGCCAAGGGTGTTGAAGAGGCCAAGAAGCACTTCTTCAAGGTCCCCCGTATCCAGGGCACCATCCCGCACCCGATCACGGGCGAGAAGGCCGCGGGCGTCGTCCTGCTCAAGCCTGCCTCCCCCGGTACCGGCGTCATCGCCGGTGGCCCGGTGCGTGCTGTCCTGGAGTGCGCCGGCGTTCACGACATCCTGTCGAAGTCGCTCGGCTCTTCCAACGCGATCAACATCGTGCACGCGACCGTGGCGGCCCTCAAGGGCCTGCAGCGTCCCGAGGAGATCGCGGCCCGCCGCGGTCTGCCCCTTGAGGACGTCGCCCCCGCGGCTCTCCTGCGTGCACGTGCGGGAGCGGGTGCGTAATCATGGCCCAGCTCAAGATCACGCAGAAGAAGTCGTTCATCGGCAGCAAGCAGAACCACCGTGACACCCTTCGTTCGCTTGGTCTCAAGCGGATCAACGATGTGGTCGTCAAGGAGGACCGCCCCGAGTTCCGCGGAATGGTTCACACCGTCCGCCACCTCGTGACGGTTGAGGAGGTCGACTGATCATGGCGGAGAACAACCCGCTCAAGATCCACAACCTCCGTCCCGCCCCGGGCGCCAAGACCGCGAAGACGCGAGTCGGTCGTGGTGAAGCGTCCAAGGGTAAGACGGCCGGTCGTGGTACCAAGGGCACGAAGGCCCGTTACCAGGTTCCGGAGCGCTTCGAGGGTGGCCAGATGCCCCTCCACATGCGTCTTCCGAAGCTCAAGGGCTTCCGGAACCCGTTCAAGACCGAGTACCAGGTCGTGAACCTCGACAAGCTGGCGTCGCTGTACCCGGAGGGTGGCGAGGTCACCGTCGAGGGACTCGTCGCCAACGGTGCGGTTCGCAAGAACAGCCTCGTCAAGGTCCTCGGCCAGGGCGAGCTCTCCGTGGCACTGCAGGTGACGGTCGATGCCGTCTCCGGCTCCGCCAAGGAGAAGATCACCGCCGCCGGCGGTACCGTCACCGAGCTGATCTGATCTCTTCAGGCGATTCGATGACTTGAGCGATCCCGACCGGGGATGCCCCACAAAAGGGGCATCCCCGGTTGGTCGTTCCTAGGGGAGCGGTGTCGCCGGTAAGGTGGCCTGCGCTGCTAATTTTCGCCCGGTGTGCCGCCAGGGAACTCCAGGTGGCTTCTGACTGTTAGTTAGCTGTCCGTTACTTATTCGTCGAACCTCAAGACCGTCACCTCTGGCGCACTTGCGCGGGGGTCGCAGGAGGCACCGTGCTCACCGCGTTCGCCCGGGCGTTCAAGACGCCCGACCTGCGCAAGAAGCTGCTCTTCACGCTCGGCATCATCGTGGTTTATCGGGTGGGTACGCACATCCCGATCCCCGGTGTCGACTACAAGAACGTCCAGATCTGTATCGACAACGCGAGCCAGAACCAGGGCCTGTTCGGTCTGGTCAACATGTTCAGCGGTGGCGCTCTGCTGCAGATCACGATCTTCGCACTGGGCATCATGCCGTACATCACGGCGAGCATCATTCTGCAGCTGCTGACCGTGGTGATCCCGCGCCTGGAAGCCCTCAAGAAGGAGGGCCAGGCGGGTACGGCGAAGATCACGCAGTACACGCGTTATCTGACGGTCGCGCTGGCCATCCTGCAGGGCACCGGCCTGGTGGCCACCGCCCGCAGCGGCGCGCTCTTCACCAGCTGCCCGGTGGCCAACCAGATCGTGCCGGACCAGTCGATCTTCGTCACCATCACGATGGTCATCACCATGACCGCCGGTACGGCCGTCGTCATGTGGCTCGGTGAGCTCATCACCGACCGCGGTATCGGCAACGGCATGTCGATCCTCATGTTCATCTCGATCGCCGCCACGTTCCCGTCGGCACTGTGGGCCATCAAGCAGCAGGGCAACCTGGCGGACGGCTGGATCGAGTTCGGCACCGTCATCGCGGTCGGCCTCGTCATGGTCGGCCTCGTGGTCTTCGTCGAGCAGGCCCAGCGCCGCATCCCGGTCCAGTACGCGAAGCGGATGATCGGCCGCAGGTCCTACGGCGGTACGTCCACGTACATCCCGCTGAAGGTGAACCAGGCGGGCATCATCCCTGTGATCTTTGCCTCCTCGCTGCTCTACATCCCGGCGCTGGTGGCTCAGTTCGCAGGTGGGACCTCGGGCTGGAAGACCTGGATCGAACAGAACCTGACCAAAGGCGACCACCCGATCTACATCGCCACCTACTTCCTGCTGATCGTGTTCTTCGCCTTCTTCTACGTGGCCATCTCCTTCAACCCCGAAGAAGTCGCGGACAACATGAAGAAGTATGGTGGCTTCATCCCGGGCATCCGGGCCGGTCGGCCGACCGCTGAGTACCTGGGATACGTACTCAACCGGATCACCTGGCCGGGTTCGCTGTATCTGGGCCTGATCGCTCTCGTACCGACGATGGCGTTGGTTGGTTTCGGGGCAAACCAGAACTTCCCGTTCGGTGGCACCAGCATCCTGATCATCGTGGGTGTCGGTCTGGAGACGGTGAAGCAGATCGAGAGCCAGCTCCAGCAGCGCAATTACGAAGGGTTCCTCCGCTGATGCGAATCGTCCTCGTCGGGCCGCCCGGGGCGGGCAAGGGAACGCAGGCCGCGTTCCTCGCCAAGAACCTGTCGATCCCGCACATCTCCACGGGCGACCTCTTCCGTGCGAACATCAGCCAGCAGACCGACCTGGGCAAACTGGCGAAGTCGTACATGGACGAGGGCAACCTCGTACCGGACGAGGTCACCATCGCGATGGCCAAGGACCGCATGGAGCAGCCGGACGCCGTGAACGGCTTCCTGCTCGACGGCTTCCCGCGGAACGTCTCGCAGGCCGAGGCGCTGGACCAGGCCCTCAAGGCCGATGGTGTGGAACTCGACGGGGTGCTCGACCTGGAGGTCCCCGAGGACGAGGTGGTCAAGCGCATCGCCGGCCGCCGCATCTGCCGCAACGAGTCGAGTCACGTCTTCCACGTGACGTACAGCCCGCCGAAGAAGGAAGGCGTCTGTGACGTCTGCGGCGGCGAGCTGTACCAGCGCGACGACGACACCGAGGAGACCGTCCGCAAGCGCCTGGAGGTCTACCACACCCAGACCGAGCCGATCATCGACTATTACGGGGCCCAGGGCCTCGTGGTGACGATCTCGGCGCTCGGCAAGGTGGACGAGGTCACCAAGCGTGCGATGGACGCCCTCAAGGGTCAGTCCGAGGGCAAGGATCAGCGCGACGAGGACAAGAACGACAGCCGGGGCGACGACGACAAGTAGTCGTCCCGACCGGTTCGGCCGCGGTGCCCTCCCTGGGCGCCGCGGCCGTACTGTTGTGTACGTAACCCAGTAGGCAGAGAAGACGGAGAGCGCGGGCCCCCATGGTGCAGATCAAGACCCCCGAGCAGATCGCCAAGATGCGTGAGGCGGGCCTGGTCGTCGCCGCCGTCCACCGTGCGACGCGGGAAGCCGCGGTACCCGGTGCCACGACCCGGGATCTCGACCAGGTCGCCCGCAAGGTGCTCGACGAGCACGGCGCGAAGTCGAACTTCCTCGGCTACGGCGGCTTCCCCGCCACGATCTGCACCTCGGTCAACGAGGTCGTCGTCCATGGCATCCCGACCGACGACGTCGTCCTGAAGGACGGGGACATCATCTCGATCGACGCCGGCGCGATCATCGACGGCTGGCACGGGGACGCGGCGTTCACGGCCTTCGTGGGCTCCGGTCACGCTCCGGAGCTCCTTGAGCTGTCGCGGGTGACCGAGGAGTCGATGTGGGCGGGGATCGCGGCGATGAAGCTGGGGAACCGGCTCGTCGACGTCTCCCGGGCGATCGAGACGTACATCCGGCGCCAGCCGAAGCCCGGTGGCGGCAAGTACGGGATCGTCGAGGACTACGGCGGCCACGGCATCGGGACCGAGATGCACATGGACCCGCATCTGCTGAACTACGTCGAGCGGCGGCGGGGGAAGGGGCCGAAGCTGGTGGCCGGGTTCTGCCTCGCCATCGAGCCGATGGTTTCGCTGGGGACGCCTCGGACGGAGGTGCTCGCGGACGACTGGACCGTCATCACGACGGACGGTACGTGGTCGTCCCACTGGGAGCACTCTGTCGCTCTGACCGATGCGGGTCCGCTTGTCCTTACTTCCCCTGACGGGGGTAAGGCGAAGCTTGCGGAGTACGGGATCACTGCCGCGCCTGATCCCTTGGCGTAGGTCGCCCTCCGGGGAGGGGTCCCCTTGGAGTGCGGGTACGGGTACGGGTTCGGTGGGGGCTGGTCGCGCCGTTCCCCGCGCCCCTAAAGGGGCTGCGCCCCTCCGAGGGCAAAAGGCTGCGCCGTTCCCCGCGACCCTGAAAGCGCGCCCCTCTTGGGGCGGGTCTCTGCTTAGGGATCTTGAACGTGGGGCAGACTTTCTCGATTCGTCTTTCCGGGGGCCCTGGCGTAGACTGACTCGTCGGCTCTCGTGCATCCGCATGTCTGCATGTGGTAAGCGCGGAGTCGATCAAGGTAGTCGATTCGAAGGGCGAAGCGTGGCCAAGAAGCAAGGTGCCATCGAGATCGAGGGCACTGTCGTCGAGTCTCTTCCGAACGCCATGTTCAAGGTTGAGCTCCAGAACGGCCACCAGGTTCTGGCACACATCAGCGGCAAGATGCGTATGCACTACATCCGCATCCTCCCTGACGACAGGGTCGTGGTGGAGTTGTCTCCGTACGACCTGACGCGTGGCCGGATCGTCTACCGGTACAAGTAGATCTTGCCTGGGCCCCGTTTCAGCGGGGTGATGGCACTGACCCGGAGAACCTCACCATGAAGGTCAAGCCGAGCGTCAAGAAGATCTGCGACAAGTGCAGGGTGATCCGCCGTCACGGCCGGGTCATGGTCATTTGCGAAAACCCGCGCCACAAGCAGCGCCAGGGCTGACGCACGACCGCACCTTCTGCACCCGCAGAACTTCGCGCGACGCACGAACATGTTCATACGCAGAGCCCGGATCCACTGTGCGCAGTGATCCGACACCCCCGGTCGGAGGCCGGGGACCCGGGTCGTACCGAATCTTCGAGGTGTTCACCTCGGAAGACGACGGCGGGCGGGAGCCGGTTCTGTGGAAGACCTCCGAACGACAACTGGAGCCATTGAATGGCACGCGTTTCCGGTGTTGACATCCCGCGCGAAAAGCGCGTGGAGGTTGCCCTCACCTACGTGTTCGGCATCGGCCGAACCCTCTCGCAGAAGACGCTGGCCGACACCGGCGTCAACCCCAACACCCGCGTCCGTGACCTCTCCGAGGAGGAGCTGGTCCGGATCCGCGAGTACGTGGACAACAACTTCAAGACCGAGGGTGACCTCCGCCGTGAGGTTCAGGCCGACATCCGCCGCAAGGTCGAGATCGGCTGCTACCAGGGTCTGCGCCACCGTCGTGGCCTGCCCGTCCACGGCCAGCGCACCAGCACGAACGCTCGTACCCGCAAGGGCCCGCGTCGCGCCATCGCCGGCAAGAAGAAGCCGGGCAAGAAGTAGTCCTCAGCGGACAACGCTTCATCAGCGGTCTTCGCTGTAGGACCGACCACCTCCCCGTAGGAGTTATAGATGCCCCCCAAGGGTCGTCAGGGCGCTGCCAAGAAGGTGCGCCGCAAGGAAAAGAAGAACGTCGCTCACGGCCACGCGCACATCAAGAGCACGTTCAACAACACCATCGTCTCGATCACGGACCCCTCGGGCAACGTGATCTCCTGGGCCTCCGCCGGCCACGTCGGCTTCAAGGGCTCGCGCAAGTCCACTCCGTTCGCCGCGCAGATGGCCGCCGAGTCGGCCGCCCGTCGCGCGCAGGAGCACGGCATGCGCAAGGTCGATGTCTTCGTCAAGGGTCCGGGTTCCGGTCGTGAGACCGCCATCCGTTCGCTGCAGGCGACCGGCCTCGAGGTCGGCTCGATCCAGGACGTGACGCCCACGCCGCACAACGGCTGCCGTCCGCCCAAGCGCCGTCGCGTCTGACGCACGGTTGTCTTAGTTTTCCTGGGTTCGGGCGGTACGGCTCTTCGGAGGCGTGCCGCCCGTACCCTTGCAGTACCAGCAGGGCATCAAATAGTGGGTGCCCATGACTGAAGGATCGCAGCATGCTTATTGCCCAGCGCCCGTCGCTGACCGAAGAGGTCGTCGACGAATTCCGCTCCCGGTTCGTGATCGAGCCGCTGGAGCCGGGCTTCGGCTACACCCTCGGCAACTCCCTCCGTCGTACGCTCCTCTCCTCGATCCCCGGTGCCGCTGTCACCAGCATCCGGATCGACGGCGTCCTGCACGAGTTCACCACCGTGCCCGGTGTCAAGGAGGACGTCACCGACCTCATCCTCAACATCAAGCAGCTGGTCGTCTCCAGCGAGCACGATGAGCCCGTCGTCATGTACCTGCGCAAGCAGGGACCCGGTCTCGTCACCGCCGCCGACATCGCCCCGCCCGCCGGTGTCGAGGTGCACAACCCCGACCTCGTCCTCGCCACGCTCAACGGCAAGGGCAAGCTGGAGATGGAGCTGACCGTCGAGCGCGGTCGCGGCTACGTCTCCGCCGTGCAGAACAAGCAGGTCGGTCAGGAGATCGGGCGCATCCCGGTCGACTCGATCTACTCGCCGGTTCTCAAGGTCACGTACAAGGTCGAGGCGACGCGTGTCGAGCAGCGCACCGACTTCGACAAGCTGATCGTCGACGTCGAGACCAAGCAGGCCATGCGTCCCCGTGACGCCATGGCGTCGGCCGGTAAGACCCTGGTCGAGCTGTTCGGTCTGGCGCGCGAGCTCAACATCGACGCCGAGGGCATCGACATGGGCCCGTCCCCGACGGACGCCGCCCTCGCCGCTGATCTCGCCCTGCCGATCGAGGAGCTTGAGCTCACCGTTCGGTCGTACAACTGCCTCAAGCGTGAGGGCATCCACTCCGTGGGTGAGCTCGTGGCGCGGTCCGAGGCGGACCTGCTCGACATCCGTAACTTCGGTGCGAAGTCCATCGACGAGGTCAAGGCCAAGCTCGCGGGCATGGGTCTTGCGCTCAAGGACTCGCCTCCCGGGTTCGACCCCACCGCTGCCGCGGACGCCTTCGGTGCGGACGACGACGCGGACGCCGGGTTCGTGGAGACCGAGCAGTACTGAGCCGTTCCGCGAGATCGCTTCGCTGGATCGGTTGAGTTCTGGCTGCGGGTGCGCTGTGGCTGGTCGCGCAGTTCCCCGCGCCCCTTCCAGGGCGCCTCTTCGAGGCTGCCCTGGATCTTCGACAGGCGATCGCCTGCTCGGACACTGACCTCGGTACCTGATACGGCCGGGGCAGACACCTAGGAGAAACACCATGCCGAAGCCTGCCAAGGGCGCCCGTCTGGGCGGCAGTGCCGCGCACGAGAAGCTGCTCCTCGCGAACCTCGCGAAGTCGCTCTTCGAGCACGGCAAGATCACGACCACCGAGGCGAAGGCCCGCCGGCTGCGGCCGTACGCCGAGCGTCTGGTCACCAAGGCGAAGAAGGGCGACCTTCACAACCGCCGTCAGGTGCTGTCGATCATCACGGACAAGAGCATCGTGCACACGCTCTTCACCGAGATCGGCCCGCGCTACGAGAACCGCCCGGGTGGCTACACCCGTATCACCAAGATCGGTAACCGTCGTGGCGACAACGCGCCCATGGCGATCATCGAGCTGGTGGAGGCCCTGACCGTGGCCCAGCAGGCCACCGGTGAGGCCGAGGCGGCGACGAAGCGCTCCGCGAAGGACGCCGAGGTCGAGACCAAGGCCGAGGAGACTCCGGTCGAGGACGCCAAGGTCGACGTGGCCAAGGGTGACGAGGCTGCCGAGGAGTCCAAGGACGCGTAAGCGTTCCGCGGGGGACTGTTTGTCGGCGGCTGCGGCTTCGTCGTGACTGGTCGCGCAGTTCCCCGCGCCCCTACGGGGGCTTGCTTGAGTGGGTCCGTTCCTTTTCAGGAGCGGGCCCGCTTTCGTGTTCCTGAGAGGATTTCTGGGTGAGTGACGAAGTGGCGGCCGGGCATGTGCGGGTCCGGATGGACGTCTCGTACGACGGGAGCGAGTTCTCCGGGTGGGCCAAGCAGGCCAGTGGCCGCAGGACCGTGCAGGGAGAGATCGAGGACGCGCTGCGGACCGTCACGCGGTCGGGCGGGACGAACTACGACCTGACCGTGGCCGGGCGGACCGATGCCGGCGTGCACGCCAGAGGGCAGGTGGCGCATGTCGATCTGCCCGAGGAGCTGTGGGCCGAGCACCAGGAGAAGCTGCTCAAGCGGATGGCCGGGCGGCTGCCCAAGGACGTACGGGTGTGGGCCCTGGCCGAGGCGCCGAGCGGGTTCAACGCGCGGTTCTCGGCGATGTGGCGGCGGTACGCGTATCGCGTCACCGACAACCCCGGCGGGGTCGACCCGCTGCTGCGCAGCCATGTCCTGTGGCACGACTGGCCGCTCGACGTCGACGCCATGAACGAGGCGGCCCGGGGGCTGCTCGGCGAGTACGACTTCGCCGCCTACTGCAAGAAGCGGGAGGGCGCGACGACCATCCGTACGCTCCAGGAGCTGCGGCTCGAACGGGGGGAGGACGGTGTGATCACTGCCACCGTGCGGGCCGACGCCTTCTGCCACAACATGGTGCGGTCGCTGATCGGGGCGCTGCTCTTCGTGGGGGACGGGCACCGCGGGGCCGACTGGCCGGCGAAGGTGCTGGCCGCGGGTGTGCGGGACTCCGCGGTGCATGTGGTGCGGCCGCACGGGCTGACCCTCGAAGAGGTCGGGTATCCGGCCGACGAACTGCTCGCCGCGCGGAACAAGGAGGCACGCAACCGACGGACCCTGCCGGGGGCCGCGTGCTGCTGAACACCCGTGGATACTGCTGAGGAGCCCCGCCCCCGCCTCGCAAATCGCCCCTTGTGGACCTCGGTGAAATCAAGCCGTAACACGGATGTTGGCGCCTTATATCGGATGTAGGGCGTCATGTCTGACTTACTTCCTCACGCGAATCTTACGAACCTCTTGAAACTCGGTTATAGTTTCGCGGCCCGGCCTGTTGTTCGAATGGGGTGGCCGGGCAAGGGGTGGGGATCATCGGGCTTCTGCATGCCCGGGGGTGGGTTTTTTCATGACATCAGTAGGTCCTGTGCGGACCGGGGGGCGGCGCAGCACGCGCCGGACCGGGAAACGGAGGGCTGGGCGCGGCGGCCAGGCATCGCTCGGGCTGCTGCCTCTGCCGCCGACGGAGAGGGAGAAGTACTCCTACGCCAGACGGCACCTGTGGATCCTGACGATCAGTTCGCTGATCAGCTTCTGCTGTCTGATCATGAGCCAGTTCAAGCTCGCGCAGTCGACTCCCGTGCTGTGGATCTACACACCGCTCCTCGTGTTCACGGTGATCTACTACCTGATCTCGCTGCGGGTGAACGGCTTCACCCGGGACTTCGACATCAAGCACCACCGGGCGCTGGTGGCGAACTGGCGGCCCGCGATCTACCCGTCGGTGGACGTCTTCCTGCCGGTGTGCGGCGAGCCCATCGAGGTCCTGCACAACACCTGGACCCATGTGCGGGCGATGGCCGACCGCTATCCCGGTGTCTGCGTGCCCTTCGTGCTCGACGACGGCGCGAGTGCCGACCTTGAGGCGATGGCCCACGACTTCGGGTTCCGTTACGGGACCCGGGAGAACCGTGGCTGGTTCAAGAAGGCCGGCAACATGCACTTCGGCTTCGAGCAGTCGGACGGGGAGTTCGTCCTCATTCTCGACGCCGACTTCACCCCGCGCGCGGACCTGCTCGAAGAGATGCTGCCGTACATGGACGAGAACCCGAAGACCGGGATCGTCCAGTCGCCGCAGTACTTCCGTGTCCTGGACTCGCAGAACTGGATCGAGCGCGGCGCGGGCGCGGTGCAGGAGCTGTTCTACCGCTCCGTGCAGGTCTCCCGGCAGGGCAGCGACGGCGCGATCTGCGTCGGCTCGTGCGCCATCTACCGGCGGGCGGCGCTGAACGACAACGGCGGCACGACGCTGATCGAGCACTCCGAGGACGTTCACACGGGCTTCGACCTGCGCGGCCTCGGCTGGGACCTGCGGTACATCCCCGTCGCCGTGTCCACGGGTGTGTGCCCGGACAGCGCGGGCGCCTTCTTCAACCAGCAGTACCGCTGGTGCTCGGGGTCCATGAGCCTCATGGGCAGCAGGAAGTTCTGGCAGCGGAAGATCAAGTTCTCCAGCCGGCTCTGCTACATGTCGGGCTTCTTCTACTACATCCACACGGCGCTGTTCACGTTCGCGGCGCCCGTGATCCCCGTCGTGCTGCTGCTGATGATGCCGGACAAGCTGAAGGTCGAGCATCTGCTCCTGGTGCTGCCGAGCATCCTGTACACCACGATCATCTTTCCGATGTGGCACAAGGCCCCCTACCGCCTGGAGGCGTGGGCGGCCCGCATGATGTACGGCTGGGCGCACTTCTTCGCGATCTACGACATCCTGCGCAAGAACCGCATGGGCTGGCAGCCCACCGGTTCCGCCGGCGCGAAGAAGAACAAGACCCGCCGCTTCTGGATCGGCATGTGGGTCTGGGGCGGCGGTACCGCCCTGATCTGGGTGGGCGCCGCGGTGTGGCGGCTCTTCACGATGAACGCCCCCGACTTCGCCCTCATCCTTTCCACCGGACTCTTCTACGCCCTCGTCGTGGGCCGGGTCCTGGTGCAGCCCCGAGCGGAGAGCGCCGTCTGATGTTCCTGACACGTGTACGTACGACCGTGGCCGGCTGCGCGCTGGCCCTGTCCGCGCTGCTCACGCTGAGCGGCTGCTCCCTGCTCGACGACTCCGGTACCTCGGCCTCGTCCGAGGGCGGTGTCTCGCAGGGCGCGGGCGAGGACGCGCAGGGCACGGACGCCGACCTCCCCTACGACGTGATGCCCCTGCTCAAGCCCGCGAACAAGTTCTTCGGCGCGGCCGTCGACGGGGCGCCGAACTCGATGAAGGGCGTCGACGCCTACACCGCGATGACCGGCAAGCAGCCGAACCTCATCGAGTACTACGCGGCCTGGGGCGACGGCTTCGACGCCCGGGGTGTGCGCAACGCCTGGGCCGAGGGCGCGCTGACCCTGGTCTCCTGGGAGCCGTTCGACGTCACGCTCGCCGACATCGCGGCCGGTGAGAAGGACGCGTACCTCAAGAAGTACGCGGCCTCGGTGCGCAAGCTGAACCTGCCCGTCGTGATCTCCTTCGCCGACGAGATGAACGGCCACTGGGAGAAGTGGGGCACCAAGTACGTCACGCCGAAGCAGTACGTGGCCGCGTGGAAGCACATCCACGACACGTTCACGGACGCCGGCGCCTCCAACGTCATCTGGGCCTGGTCGCCCAACATCGTCAACCCGGTCGAGAGCGTCGAGCTGGAGCCGTACTACCCGGGCGACGGCTATGTCGACTGGGTGGGCGTGATCGGCTACTTCACGCTCGAAGAGGACAACGCCTACCAGAGCGTCTTCGGGCCGACCCTGGACGAGATCCGGACCTTCACGAAGAAGCCGACGCTGATCCTGGAGACGGCCGCCGAGCCGGGCGAACGCCGCCGGGCCGACGTGCGGAACCTGTTCGCCGGGGTCGCGGCGGACGACGACATGCTCGGATTCGTGTGGTTCGACCACAAGAAGCGCGCCGACTGGCGGCTGAAGGTCAGCCCGCTGGCCCTCAAGGAGTTCAAGCGACTGGCCGCCGACGACGTGTTCGGCTTCGACGTTCGGAAGCCGTGATGAATCGCAGCCAGAACCATCAGTACGACGGCCGGCCGTACGGGGACCAGCAGCACGGGCATCAGCAGTACGGGGACCGGTTCGGGGACCCGTACGCCGATCCCTACGCCGATCCTTACGGGGAGAGCGACTCGGCCTCCTGGTTCAACTCCGACGGGCAGCCCGCGCAGGGCCATGGGTACGGCACACGGACCGCGTACCCGCAGCAGCACGGTCAGCAGCAGTACGTGCCGGGGATTCCCGAGCAGCGGCAGCACGAGGACCAGCCGACGTACGCACTGCACACCGTCGAGGAGACGCCCGCCGAGCCCTCGTACCACATCCCTGTCACGCCCGAGGCGGGCTGGGACATGGCGGCGAGCCGGCGACGGGCCTGGGTCAGCCGGGCCGTGCTGCTGTGCATCCTGCTGATCCAGACGGTGCTGTCGCTGCGGCTGTCCAACACGGCGTTCCAGGACGAGGCGCTGTATCTGGCGGCCGGGCACGCGGAGCTGGACCACCTGCTCAACGGCACCCCGCTGCCCATCGACTACGCCGCGTACTTCTCGGGATCGCCGCAGCTCTACCCGGTGCTCGCGGCGCTCGTGGACGGGCAGTTCGGGCTCACCGGCGCGCGCGTGCTCAGCCTGGTCCTCATGCTCTTCACCACCGGGCTGCTGTACTCGTTCTCGCGGCGGATGTTCAACGAACGGGCCGCGCTCGCCGCCGCCGCGCTGTTCTCGGTGGTCCAGTCGACCGTCGTCATGGGCTTCTTCGCGACCTACGACGCGGCGGCGGTGTTCCTGCTGGCCCTCGCCGTCTGGATCGTCGTCCGTACGAACCGGGCGCCGGCCTACGCGGTGCTGCTCGCCGCGCCCGTCGCGGTCCTCGCGGTGGGGGTGAAGTACGCGGCGGCGCTCTATCTGCCGACCATCGTCGTGCTGGCGCTGCTGACCGCCTGGCCCTACCGCGGGGCCAGGTCGGCCGTGCTGCGCATGCTGCTGCTCGGTCTCGGCATGGGCGCGCTGGCCGGGATCGGTATGTACACCACCGATCTGCTCGCGGGCATCCAGCAGACCACCACCAACCGTGCCCACGGCACCGACAGCGCGGCGTTCCTGCTGCAGCGCTCGGCCGAGTGGGGCGGACTGATGTTCCTGGCGGCGGTCGGCGGCGCGATCTCGTACGTCCGGCGCAGCCGGATGAACGAGTCGCCGCTGGCGCAGCGGCTCGGCAACCCCGGCTGGCGCTGGCGCGCCCTGATGGGGCTGCTCCTGTGCGGCACGGCCGTGCTGGCATCGGCGTACCAGATCCATCTGGGCACCGTGGTCTCGCTGTTCAAGCACGTCGGCTTCGGGCTGCTCTTCGCCGCCCCGATGGCGGGCGTCGGTGTGACACGGCTCGTCGGCGCGCACTTCCGCTATCCGCAGCTCGGCATCATGCTGTGGACGGCCGTGCTGTGCCTGGGCATCTCGCAGGCGGACTGGCGCTTCGGCGTCTGGCCCGACTCGTCGAAGATGATCCGCACGATCCAGTCGCACGTGGACGACAAGGGCCACTACCTCAGCTCCACGCCCGAGGTGCCCGTCTACTACCTGCGCGACAAGACCGACCACAGTCAGTGGCAGAGCGTCTTCGGCATGGAGTACAAGGCCAAGAAGGGCACGTACTACACCGGCGACGAGGCCTATCGCGCGGCGCTGCGCGACGGCGAGTTCGATCTGATCGTCCTCGACGGGATCACCAACCCGCGGGTCGACGACGTCATCGCCGGGGCCGTCAGGGGCAACCCGCACTACCGGCTGCTCGCCGACGTGCCGTGGCGCAACTCCAGCGGCACGGGGACCTACCGGATCTGGATCAAGACGTCCTGAAAACGTCCTGAAGCCGTCCTGGACGCGGCCGTTCCCCCTGTCCCGCGCTGGGTCCACCAGCTGACTCTTCCGTACGAAAGGCAGTGCCATGCGGCTCACCGTCATCGGCACCGGCTATCTCGGTGCCACCCACGCCGCCTGTATGGCGGAGCTCGGGCACGAGGTGCTCGGGGTCGACGTCGACCCGGAGAAGGTCGCCGCCCTGCAGGCGGGGCGGGTGCCGTTCCACGAACCCGTGCTGCCCGAACTGCTCGCCCGGCACACGGCGAGCGGGCGGCTGCGCTTCACCACGTCCTACGAGGAGGCCGCGGCCTTCGGCGAGGTGCACTTCCTCTGCGTGGGCACCCCGCAGAGGAAGGACTCCGAGGGCGCCGACCTGCGGTACGTGGACTCGGCGTTCGCGTCGATGGCCAGGTACGCGGGCGAGGGCGCGCTCCTGGTGGGCAAGTCGACCGTGCCCGTGGGCACGGCCCAGCGCCTCGCGGACACCCACACCGGCGTGGAGATCGCCTGGAACCCGGAGTTCCTGCGCGAGGGCTTCGCCGTCGAGGACACCCTGCGGCCCGACCGGCTGGTCCTCGGCATCGGCTCCGAGCGCGCCGAAACGCTGCTGCGCGCGGTGTACGCGCCCGTCATCGACGCGGGAACACCGGTGGTCACCGCCGACTTCCCGACCGCCGAGCTGGTCAAGACGGCCGCGAACGCCTTCCTCGCCACCAAGATCTCGTTCATCAACGCCATGGCGGAGGTGTGCGAGGCCGCGGGCGGCGATGTCTCCGTACTCGCGGAGGCGATCGGCCACGACGACCGCATCGGGAAGAAGTTCCTGCGGGCCGGCGTCGGCTTCGGCGGCGGCTGCCTGCCCAAGGACATCCGGGCCTTCGCGCACCGCGCCGACGAGCTGGGGGTGTCCCTGGCGTTCCTGCGCGAGGTCGACGCGATCAACATGCGGCGCCGCGACCGGGTGGTCGAGCTGGCCCGCGAACTGTGCGGGGGCACGGTTCTCGGGGCGCGGATCGCCGTGCTCGGAGCGGCCTTCAAGCCGGACTCCGACGACATCCGCGACTCGCCCGCGCTGAACGTGGCCGCCCGCTTGCACCTCGGCGGTGCTGATGTCACGGTCTACGACCCGGCGGCGATGGACAACGCCCGCAAGGCGTATCCGTTGCTCGGGTACGCGCTGTCGGCCGAGGAGGCGCTGCGCGGAGCCGATCTCGTGCTGCATCTGACCGAATGGCCGCAGTTCCGCGAGCTCGCTCCCGAGCGGGCCCGCACCTTGGTCTCCCGTCCACGGATCGTGGACGGCAGGGGGACGCTCGACATGGCCACATGGGCCGCGGCGGGCTGGGAGTTCCGGGCGCCGGGTAGACCCGCGCCGGGTGGGGAGGGTTAGGGACATGACGTACGAGACATTCGGCGACGTGCGCGTCACGATCGTGATGCCCACGTACAACGAGGCCGCCAATCTGCCGAGAATGGCCGAGGCGGTGCTTCAACTGCCGCTCAACGGGCTGCACTTGAAGGCGGTGGACGACTCCAGTCCGGACGGTACGGGCCGGATCGCCGAGGAACTGGCGGAGAAGTACAACGCGGACGGGCGGCGCCGGATGAGCGTGCTGCACCGCACCGAGAAGGACGGGCTCGGGCGCGCGTACGTGGCGGGCATGACCGCCGCGGTCGACGAGGGCGCGGAGTACGTGGTGCAGATGGACGCCGACGGCAGCCATCCCGTGGAGGCGGTGCCGCGCATGCTGGGCACCGCCGTGGCCACGGAGGTCGGGCTGGTCATCGGGAGCCGGTATGTCGAGGGGGGCTCGCTCGACGAGGACTGGGGGGCGCATCGCGTGCTGTTGTCGCGGTTCGCGAACCGGTACGCGCGGACCGTGCTCGGCACGAAGATCCGGGACATCACCGCGGGGTTCAACCTGTGGTCCGCGCGGGCGTTGAACGACGTGGATCTTTACTCGCTGGACAGCGCGGGGTACAGCTTTCAGGTCGAGCTGAAGTACAAGGCCGTTCGGGCCGGGCACAGTGCGGTGGAGATTCCCATTCGGTTCGAGGAACGGACCGAAGGGGTTTCGAAGATGACTCTTCGTACGCAGCTGGAGTCGGCGTTGGTGCCGGTCAAGTTGCGTCTCAAGAGGGACTGACCTCCGGGCCTTGGCCTGGCCTTGGCCTCCGGCCGGGAGGGGTGCCGGGGGTGGGTCGTCGGGTGCGGGCCGGTGGGGGCCGGTCGCGCAGTTCCCCGCGCCCCTTGGGGGCCTGCGGCCCCGTAAAGGCAAAAGATTGCGCCGTTCCCCGCGCCCCTTATCCGTTGGCTGCCGCTGAAGCCTGGGCCTCGCCTCTGCGGCGGATTTGGCGGAAGGTGAATTCGGCCAGGTCGTCGCCTGTGGTGAAGACCTTGGCGTCCTTCTCGGTGACGTCCTTGGCGTTGGTGAAGCCGGCGACCGTGAAGTAGGCGTAGCGGCCGTACGAGTTCGTCGTCGAACGGCAGATCGCCGAGCGGCAGAAGACGGGGACGCCCTCACCGGTGAGGGACTGGACGACGCTCTGCTTGTCGGCGTCGGTCTTCGCCCTGAGCGCCTTCGCCTCGTTGTCGAAGACGGCCACACCGACGGTGACGGCCACCCCGTCCTTCGAGTACGTGACGCGCATGAGGCGGGTGCAGTCGTTCTTGGTGAGGACCGGGCCGAGCGTGCCCTGGGCCGCCGACGCGCAGTTCTTCGTGGACGCCATCGCGCCCTTCTTGTAGACCGTCTCGCCCATCGTCAGCTGGGTGCCCGGGAAGAGGATGTCCGGCGCGAGCGTCGCGGTGTCCTTCTTCACATCGGATATGAAGTCCTTCGGGTCCAGCGGCGGCGGCGCGGAGGTCGCCTCGAAGGACGGACCGGTCCCGGCGGTGTCCGAGGGGATGTCCGCGGAGGCGGGCAGCTCGGAGGCCGGTTTGTTGGAGGCCTGATCCTTGCCGTCCGCCGACACCACGGCCACCGCGACGGCCGCGCCCACGGCGATGGTGGCCAGGGCGCCGCCGCCGACCAGCATCCACCTGCGACGCCGGTTACGCGTTTCGGACGCCTCGGCCAGCGCCGCCCAGTCGGGAGACCGATTGCTCCACTGCGGCGGCTGAGAACCCGATCCCCCGGAACCCCACTGGGGTCCCCCCTGCCCAAAGCTCATGGGCCGCATCTTAGACGGGACAAGGGGACAAGGGATCCGCTGGTCCTCTCCCGCAGCACTCGAAGCACTGATGTGTCAAGCCCGAATGAGAGCAAAGTGAGAGCAAGGGGGCATCTCAGAGGCCTCGGGTACGCTCGGACCCGGTGAGCGCCTGCCCTCCGGCACGCGTTTTGACCCGTACGGGCCACCGAAGGTATTCTTGCGGTTCGTTATGTGTATTGGCTTGCTCATTCTCACGTGAGGGGCCCTTACACCGGTCCACCGGGCCGATGACCAGCGGCAGGACTCGGTTGCGTCCCGATGTCCGCCAGGGCTGTCGTGCATCGTCCGTGGTGGCCCATTGTCAGGACCCACTCACTGAAGAAGCGAAGGCATGACCGTGCGTACGTTCAGCCCCAAGCCCGGCGACATCACTCGCCAGTGGTACGTCATCGACGCCCAGGATGTCGTCCTGGGTCGTCTGGCCACCACTGCCGCGAACATCCTGCGGGGCAAGCACAAGCCGATTTACGCCCCCCACGTCGACGCTGGTGACTTCGTCATCATCATCAACGCCGACAAGGTGCACCTCTCCGGCAACAAGAAGACCCAGAAGCTGGCGTACCGCCACTCCGGTTACCCGGGTGGTCTGCGCTCCGTCCGTTACGACGAGCTGCTGGCGAAGAACCCCGAGAAGGCCGTCGAGAAGGCCATCCGGGGCATGATCCCCAAGAACACCCTGGGCCGTCAGGTGCTCTCGAAGCTGAAGGTCTACTCGGGCGACCAGCACCCGCACGCTGCACAGCAGCCGGTGCCGTTCGAGATCACCCAGGTCGCGCAGTAGTTCCGGCCACCACCCCCCTAAGACTGAACAGAATCTGAGGAGAATCGTGGCCGAGACCACCGTTGAGCAGCCGGTCGAAGAGACCGAGGCTGTCGACATCGAGAGCTACACCACCGAGTCCGAGGCCCCCGTCGTCGAGGGCGAGTACACCTCGGAGTCGCTCGCGGGCCGCTTCGGCGACCCGCAGCCGGCCGCCGGCCTGGGCCGTCGCAAGAACGCCATCGCCCGCGTCCGGATCGTCCCGGGCACCGGCAAGTGGAAGGTCAACGGGCGCACGCTCGAGGACTACTTCCCGAACAAGGTGCACCAGCAGGAAGTCAACGAGCCCTTCAAGGTGCTCGAACTCGACGGCCGCTACGACGTTGTCGCCCGTATCTCGGGTGGCGGCGTCTCCGGTCAGGCCGGTGCCCTGCGCCTCGGCGTGGCCCGCGCGCTGAACGAGGCCGACGTGGACAACAACCGCGGCGCCCTCAAGAAGGCCGGTTACCTCAAGCGTGACGACCGTGCGGTCGAGCGCAAGAAGGCCGGTCTCAAGAAGGCCCGTAAGGCCCCGCAGTACAGCAAGCGCTAAATCCCGCTCGCTGTTTGCACGACTCGCCCCGGCGGCACGTTCTGTGTCGCCGGGGCGTTCGTTTATCACGATCTGTGGCACAACCTGTGGCACCGCTCGTGGGTCAGAGGCTGTGGGGTACCCGGTGGGGCACGTGTCGCGTGCCCCGGTCGGGTGTCGCAGCCGCGTGCCGCGGCCTTTCGGCCACAGCCTGGGAACAGGCGTGGGAGACAGACAGGCCCGGGGGATATACCTGACGTGTGCCGGGCCGGGGCGGGACCTTCGGCCGAGCCGCACATGGTGGCGTACGTGGCCGTACGTGGCGCACGTGCAGCACATGGTGTTGCACGCCGTGTCGCACATTCTGATCAAGACTGATCGAGCCTGAGCAAGTTCGGAGGACACCAGTGGGACGACTCTTCGGGACGGACGGCGTACGTGGTGTCGCCAACGCGGATCTGACGGCAGAGCTCACGCTCGGCCTCTCCGTGGCGGCGGCGCACGTACTGGCCGAAGCGGGAACCTTCGAAGGCCACCGGCCGACGGCGGTGGTCGGACGGGACCCGCGTGCGTCCGGGGAGTTCCTGGAGGCCGCCGTGGTCGCCGGCCTCGCCAGCGCCGGAGTGGACGTGCTGCTCGTCGGCGTCCTGCCGACCCCCGCCGTGGCGTATCTCACCGGCGCCCTCGGCGCCGACCTCGGTGTGATGCTCTCCGCGAGCCACAACGCCATGCCGGACAACGGCGTCAAGTTCTTCGCCCGCGGCGGGCACAAGCTCGCCGACGAGCTGGAGGACCGGATCGAGTCCGTCTACGAGGAGCACCGCACCGGCGCTCCCTGGGACCGGCCGACCGGCTCCGGCGTCGGGCGCGTCCGCTCGTACGAGGAGGGCTTCGAGAAGTACGTCGCCCACCTCCTCGCCGCCGTTCCGAACCGCCTCGACGGCCTGAAGGTCGTCCTCGACGAGGCGCACGGCGCTGCCGCACGGGTCTCGCCCGAGGTCTTCACGCGCGCGGGCGCCGAGATCGTCACGATCGGCGCCGAACCCGACGGCCTCAACATCAACGACGGCTGCGGCTCCACCCACCTCGGTCTGCTCAAGGCCGCCGTCATCGAGCACGGCGCCGATCTCGGCATCGCGCACGACGGTGACGCGGACCGGTGCCTCGCCGTGGACCACACCGGTGCGGAGGTCGACGGGGACCAGATCCTGGCCGTGCTCGCCCTCGCGATGCGGGAGCGGTCCGAGCTGCGGTCCGACACCGTGGTCGCCACGGTCATGTCGAACCTCGGGTTCAAGCTGGCCATGGAGCGTGAAGGCGTGTCCCTCGTACAGACCGGGGTCGGTGACCGGTACGTGCTGGAGGAGATGAAGCGCCACGACTACGCGCTCGGCGGTGAGCAGTCCGGGCACGTGATCATCCTGGATCACGCGACCACCGGGGACGGGACGCTGACGGGGTTGCTGCTGGCGGCCCGGGTCGCGCAGACCGGGCGTACGTTGCGGGAGCTCGCGTCCGTGATGGAGCGGTTGCCGCAGGTGCTGATCAATGTGCCCGATGTCGACCGGTCGCGGGTGTCCACGTCCGCGGAGCTGGCTTCCGCCGTGGCCGAGGCCGAGCGGGAGCTCGGCGCGACCGGGCGGGTGCTGTTGCGGCCCTCCGGGACCGAGCCGCTTGTGCGGGTCATGGTCGAGGCTGCTGATATCGATCAGGCTCGGTCCGTGGCGGGGCGGCTTGCTGACGCGGTGAAGTCCGCGCTCGGCTGAACCGGGGGTTTTGTTCTGGGCCCCGGGCCCGGGGTGGGGGCTCGGGGTTCGTCGCGGGGTGCGGGTGCGTTGTGGCTGGTCGCGCAGTTCCCCGCGCCCCTTGGGGGGCGCCCCCTGAAGGCGAAAGATTGCGCCGTTCCCCGCGCCCCTTCTTGGTTCTCAATGCCTCTGTCTCGACCAGAGCCATTTCTGGGTCAGGAGGGTGAGGGTGCCTGCCAGGGTGATGCCTGCCAGGTTCAGGAGGAGCTGGTTCGTGGAGCCCACGGTCTGGGACGTGTCTCCGTAGCTGAGGGCGACCGCCGCGTTGGCGGCGGCCGGGACCGTGGTGACGGAGATGGCCACGCCCACCAGGAGGCCCGACTTGGCCGAGGTCAGGGAGAGCGTGCCGGCGATGCCCGCGAGGACCGCCACGACGAACGAGAACGCGTCGGGCGCGTAGACGAACGCCGTGTTGGGCCGGTCGCCCTCCAGCATGTCCTCGGTGAACAGACCCAGGCCGTCCATCAGCAGGCTGAAGAGCACGGTGACGGCCATCGCCACGGCGAATCCCACCAGCAGAGCGGTGAGTGAGCGCAGGGCCAGGCGCGGCCGGCGCCGGACCACGGCCGTGCTGAACCCCGCCAGCGGGCCGAACTCCGGGCCCACCGCCATCGCGCCCACGATCAGGATCGCGTTGTCGAGGACCACACCGCAGGCCGCGATCATCGTGGCGAGCGTGATGAAGGCCAGGTAGGTGACCGAGAGCGTCGACTCCTCGTGCGTCGCCTCCGTCAGCTGCTCCCACAGGACCGCGTCCGCGCCCTCCCCGGGTGCGTCGTCCTCCGCCTTGTCGGCGTGCCGCGACAGCGACAGGTCGATGTCCTCGACGGCGATCGACCCGTCCGTGTCGATCTTCAGCTCGCGCAGCCCGCCGATCAGGTCGTCGCCCGCCTCGCGCGCCACGTCGACCATCACGATGTCGCCGACGGGGTTGCGGGCGGCGCCCGGCACGACCGCCAGATGGGTCGTGCCGACGGTCGTCTCGATCAGGCGGATCACCGCCTCGGTCCGGTCGGGCGGAGTGATCAGGCGCAGGTGCAGCATGGAGGCAGGGTAGCCGTGCCGGACGACGGTGACCGGGTCACGGTCAGAGCTTGCGCAGGCTGAGCTTCTGGACCTTGTGGTCCTGGCCCTTGCGCACTACCAGGGTGGCTCTGCCTCGGGTGGGGGCCACGTTCTCCAGGAGGTTGACCTTGTTGACCGTTCGCCAGGTGGTGCGGGCGTAGTCGAGGGCCTCCTCCTCGGAGACCTGGGTGTACTTGCGGAAGTACGAGGACGGGTTCTGGAACGCCGTCTCGCGCAGCCGGCGGAAGCGGTTCAGGTACCAGCGCTCGATGTCCTCCTCCCGCGCGTCCACGTACACGCTGAAGTCGAAGTAGTCGGCGAGGCCGACGCGGGTGCGGCCGTCCTTGCCGGGCAGGGCGGGCTGCAGGACGTTCAGGCCCTCGACGATCAGGATGTCCGGGCGGCGCACGGTGAGGCGCTCGTCCGGGACGATGTCGTAGATGAGGTGGGAGTAGACGGGGGCCGTCACCTCGTCCTTGCCCGCCTTGATGTCGGCGACGAACCGGGTGAGCGCCCGGCGGTCGTACGACTCGGGGAAGCCCTTCCTGGACATCAGCCCGCGGGCCTGGAGCTCCTTCGTGGGGAGCAGGAATCCGTCCGTGGTGACCCGTTCGACCCGCGGATGCTCCGGCCAGCGGGACAGCAGGGCCTGGAGGAGGCGGGCGACGGTGGACTTGCCGACGGCGACCGAACCCGCCACGCCTATCACGAATGGCGTACCGGACTGCGACCCCTTCTCACCGAGGAAGGTGTTCAGGGCGCCGCGCAGGCCGTCGGTCGCGCCCACGTAGAGGTTCAGGAGCCGGGACAGCGGCAGATAGATGTCCCGTACCTCGTCGAGGTCGATGACATCGCCGAGACCGCGCAGTCTCTCCACCTCCTCGGCGGTCAGCGGAAGGGGTGTCTTCTCACGCAGCGCGCTCCACTGAGCACGGGTGAGGTCGACGTAGGGAGTCGCCTCCGGCCTGGGCCGGTGGGCGCTCCGCGGCAACGAGGAGACCGATGAGATCACAGTCCATTGTTACGGGAGTTTGAACGAACCGTCGGGTGGAGTCCGTCACGCCGGGCCTTTGTTCGGGTGCGTCCGAACCCTGGACCGGTGGGGCGCATGGGCATAGCGTGCCGCCCACCCGGGAGCGAGCCGCCTCCCGGGACGCCGGTGGTGGGGATGGTCGTCATGACCGTACGTTTCCGAGTGCGTGGCCTGGTGGGCACAAGAGCCGGGCGCCGAGGCGGGCCCGGTCCGGCCGACACGGCGGGCCAGGTGTGCAGTGAACTGGCCGTCGACCTGCCGGACGAGGACCTGGGGGAGTACCTCTACGACTGCATCGACCTCTACCGGATGGGCAGCAAGCCGCGCTGCGAGGAGGTCGAGTACCTCGGGATGCTGCAGGACGCGATCGACCGCATCGAGCGCGGGGAGCGGTAGCCGGCCCCCGGTTCGGCCCGCGGCCCGGGAATTTCCGATATCGGGCACGCGGTGCCTCGGCCGGGCGCATATCGGCCCCTAGGCTGCCGTCATGTGCGGAATCGTGGGATACGTGGGGTCGCAGTCGGCGCTCGATGTGGTGGTCGCCGGACTGAAGCGACTGGAGTACCGGGGGTACGACTCGGCGGGCATCGCGGTGCTCGCGGACGGCGGGATGGCGGCGGCGAAGAAGGCCGGCAAGCTCGCCAACCTGGAGAAGGAGCTGGTGGAACGGCCGTTGCCGGCCGGTTCGACAGGGATCGGACACACGCGCTGGGCCACGCACGGCGGCCCGACGGACGCGAACGCGCATCCGCATCTCGACAACGCGGGACGGGTCGCGGTCGTCCACAACGGCATCATCGAGAACTTCGCGGAGCTGCGGGCCGAACTGGCCGAGCGGGGACACGCGCTCTCCTCCGAGACGGACACCGAGGTCGTCGCGCATCTGCTCGCCGAGGAGTTCTCCGCGTGCGCCGACCTCGCCGAGTCCATGCGGCTGGTGTGCCGGCGCCTCGAAGGGGCCTTCACGCTGGTGGCCGCGCACGCCGACGAGCCGGACGTGGTGGTCGGCGCCCGGCGGAACTCGCCGCTCGTCGTGGGCGTCGGGGAGGGCGAGGCCTTCCTCGCCTCGGACGTCGCCGCGTTCATCGCGCACACCCGGTCCGCGATCGAACTGGGCCAGGACCAGGTCGTCGAACTGCGGCGCGACGGCGTGCACGTCACCGGGTTCGACGGCTCACCGGCCGAGACCCGCTCGTACCACGTCGACTGGGACGTGTCCGCCGCCGAGAAGGGCGGCTACGACTACTTCATGCTCAAGGAGATCGCCGAGCAGCCGAAGGCGGTCGCCGACACACTGCTCGGCCGTATCGACGCGAGCGGTTCGCTGACGCTCGACGAGGTGCGGATCGCGCCCAGCGCGCTGCGGGAGGTCGACAAGGTCGTGGTGGTGGCCTGCGGGACCGCCTTCCACGCCGGGCTCATCGCCAAGTACGCCATCGAGCACTGGACGCGGGTCCCGTGCGAGGTGGAACTCGCGAGCGAGTTCCGGTACCGGGACCCGATCCTGGACGCGCGGACGCTGGTCATCGCCATCTCACAGTCCGGCGAGACCATGGACACGCTGATGGCGCTGCGGCACGCGCGGGAGCAGGGCGCGAAGGTCCTGGCCGTCTGCAACACGAACGGTTCGACGATCCCGCGCGAGTCGGACGCGGTCCTCTACACGCACGCCGGGCCCGAGGTGGCGGTCGCCTCCACGAAGGCGTTCCTGACACAGCTCGTCGCCTGCTACCTGGTCGCCCTGTACCTGGGCCAGGTACGCGGCACGAAGTGGGGCGACGAGATCAGGGCCGTCGTACGCGACCTGTCCCGCATCGCGGAGGACGTCGAACGCGTCCTGGAGACGATGGAGCCGGTACGGGAGTTGGCGCGCTCCCTGGCCTCGAAGAACACCGTGCTGTTCCTGGGCCGGCACGTGGGCTATCCGGTCGCCCTGGAGGGCGCGCTGAAGCTGAAGGAACTGGCCTACATGCACGCCGAGGGCTTCGCGGCGGGTGAACTGAAGCATGGGCCGATCGCCCTGATCGAGGACGACCTGCCCGTGGTCGTGGTGGTGCCGTCACCGAAGGGTCGCTCGGTGCTGCACGACAAGATCGTCTCCAACATCCAGGAGATCCGGGCACGGGGTGCGCGGACGATCGTGATCGCGGAGGAGGGCGACGAGACGGTGGTCCCCTACGCGGACCACCTGATCCGGATCCCCGCGACACCGGTGCTGTTGCAGCCACTGGTCGCGACGGTGCCGCTCCAGGTCTTCGCCTGCGAGTTGGCTACCGCCAGGGGTAACGAGGTGGATCAGCCGCGCAACCTGGCGAAGTCGGTGACGGTGGAATAGCGCTGCGCGAGGGCGTCGACGAAGGGGGTGAAGGTCTCGGCCGTGAAGGTGAGGGTGGCCCTGGCCGGGGCTTTCGAGTCTCGGACAGCTATGTGGGTGGGGGTGGTTGCGACCTCCACGCACTCGTTGCCGTCGCCCTCGCCCGAGTAAGAGGACTTCCGCCAGTTGTCCATGAGATGCCTCATAGCTCTTTCGTCAGCTTGTGGATGAACTCGCGCGACTGTTCGGAGGCGAGCGAAGAGGCTTCCACTGTACGGAAGCTCGTTCGGTAGGTGTTGAGCTGTGCATCGGCGTCAATGAAGACCGAGCCGTGCGGTGCGTCACGCACAACGGTGTCCAGCTTGGGCAGGGGCCCGCCGACGTACGTCATCGTGCTGGACGCCTTGGCGAAGCCGTCCAGGTCGAAGGGGATGACTCGCAAGGTGATGTGGTCCGCTTCGGAAAGCGTGAGCAGTTGGGCGAGTTGTGCCTTCGAGGTGGCGCGGTCATCGACCCGGATCCGCAGTGCCGCCTCGTGAAGCACCACCTCGTACGGGATGCGGATCTCCTGGCGTGCCATCCGGTGGCGGATGCGCAACTCCACTTCTTCATCGGTGAGTTCGGGGAGCCTGGAGGAGAAGACAGCGCGTGCGTAATCCTCCGTCTGGAGCAGCCCTGGCACGTACAGGATGGCCACATGGCGTTGGAATCCGGCGTGGTGCTCCAGCTCGGCGAGGTCCAGGAACGGCGTGGGCAGTAGGCCCCGGTACTCCTCCCACCACCCCTGTGTCCGGTCCGTGGCCATCGCGACCAGGGCGTCGATGAACTCCGTGTCCGTGCACGCGTAGTGCGACGCGAGGCGGCGGAGTCGTTTCTCGCTCACGCCGGAAGTGCCCAGCTCGATCTGGCTGATCTGGACGGAGTTCACGCCGAGCAGTGCTGCCGCCTCGCGGGCGCTGAGTCCTGCTGCCTCGCGGAGCCTGCGCAGTTCGACCGCCAAGCGCATCTGTCGTGCTGTTGGTTCGCGCCGTGCACTCATGGCTGCTCCTTGGCGCAAGGCGCCTGCTGCTGTGACTCGTTCGGGGTCAGATTACGTGGGCCAGTTGCAAAAGCTTAAATCTAAGGCCTACCTTCAGTGGTGCGACGCATACTCTGCGCCACTCCGGGGCTCCGGAAGTGCACCACTCCGTCCTGCCGGGACGGCTGAGGCATGCCCACCGCCCGTGATCGGCCGCAGATCTCCGAAACCCCCCTCACCGAACCGGAGTTGACGCATGCCTGGAATCGAGAACGACGTGCCGTGGGAGTACTCCCTCTACATCCCCAACGACCTCAGAGCGGTCACGGTCAGCCGCCGTACCCTCCGGCTGATCCTCACCATGCACGGCCTGATCCGCCACGTCGACGTGGCCGAACTCCTCGCCGCCGAACTGGTGAGCAACGCCGTACGCCACACCAAGGGCCCCGCCGCCCTCCGCGTGCGCTGGGCGGCCGGCGTACTCCGGATCGGCGCCTGGGACGCGGACCCCGGCCCGCCGGAACCGCCCTGCTCGACGGGCGACTTGCTCGACCTCTCGGAGGAGGGCCGCGGGCTGGCCCTGGTCAAATCCTGCGCCGACACATGGGGCTGGCACCCCCTGACGGCCAACGGCAACGGCGGCAAGTACGTGTGGTGCGAGCTGGCCTCTACGGCGTGAACGTTTCATCGCAGCTCGAATGAGTGAACGCAGCTCAATTGTCTGGATCTTCAGCCTTTTACTCCATCAAGGTTGGACACATGGTCACATCAGCTCACGAGGGCATGCACCGGATCTTCCAGGAGCGGCCCGAGATCCTGGCTCCCGTGTTCGGCGTGCTGGGTGTCCCGTTCGCCGCGAAGGCGACCGTGGACGCCGTCACCACGGACGTGACGGAAGCCCGGCCGCTGGAACGCCGCGTGGACACAGTGCTGCGCATCGGCCCGTCCGACGGCGAGGACTTCCTGCTCGCGATCGAGTCGCAGTCGGGCAAGAACAAGGACAAGGCCGCGAGTTGGGCGTACTACGTCGCATACCTGCAGTCGAAGTTCGGTCTGCCCGTCCTGCTCGTGGTCGTCTGCCAGGACAGGGCCACGGCCAAGTGGGCGGTCGGCCCCTTCGACTGCGGCACGCGCGGCTGGACCGCACAGCGGACGTATCCGCTGGTCGCGGGGCCGGACAACCTGCCGGTGATCACTGACGCGAGGACCGCGTCGAAGAACCTCGCGCTGTCCGTGCTCTCAGCCGTGGCACACGCCCGCGGTCCACAGGGCAGCGCCATACTGAAGGCGATCGCCCGCGCCGTTCAGGAACTTCACCAGACGGACCCCGTAACCGCCGGGTACTTCGCCGAGTTCCTGGACATCACCCTGGGGAACTCCCCAGCCGGAGATCAATGGAGGAATGACATGTCGTTCGTCAGCTACTTCCCGGGCCGGGGGACCGTCCGCGAGACGGCTTACCTGGAAGGCAAGGCGGAAGGCGAGGCCAAGGGGATTCTTTCCGTGCTCGAGGTGCGTGGTATCTCCGTACCGGACAGCGTGCGTGAGCGCATCACCACCTGCATCGACCTCGGCCAGATGGATGCCTGGCTGCAGCGTTCCCTTACGGTCGAGCGCGTCGAGGATCTGTTCACCGAGGACCTGGAGGTCCCGCCGAGCACTCCAGAACAAGGCTGACGGAAGTAGCCGGGCGGGCCATAGGGTGCCCTGATGAGCATCATCGGGGTCGGTATTGATGTGGCCGAGATCGAGCGGTTCGCTACGTCGTTGGAGCGGACGCCGGGGATGGCCGAGCGGCTGTTTCTGGAGAGCGAGCTGCTGCTGGGCAGTGGGGAGCGGCGGGGGGTCGCCTCTCTCGCCGCTCGCTTCGCTGCGAAGGAAGCGTTGGCCAAGGCGTTGGGGGCGCCCGGGGGGCTGCGGTGGACTGATGCGGAGGTCTATGTCGAGGAGAGTGGGCAGCCTCGGCTTCGGGTTACCGGGACGGTTGCTGCGCGGGCGGCGGAGTTGGGGGTGCGGTCTTGGCACGTTTCGCTCAGCCATGATGCGGGGGTGGCGTCCGCGGTGGTGATCGCGGAGGGGTAGCCGCTCCGCGGGGGTGGCGTTCGTCTGCGGGTGCGTTGTGGCTGGTCGCGCAGTTCCCCGCGCCCCCTTCAGGGGCTGTGCCCCTGAAGGGCGAAAGACAAAAGATTGCGCCGTTCCCCGCGCCCCTTAAGAGCGAAAAGCGGCAGGATTGCGCCGTTCCCCGCGCCCCTAAATGCCCCTCGCTGGCGCCGGGCTCTACATGCCGCTCAGGGCCACCATCAGGGCCGCTACTGACAGGGCCGTGCTTGCTGCGTAGGCGGCTCCTGCTGTCAGCATGGCTTGGGGGGTTGGTAGGCGGGTGCGTGCTATCAGGTAGACGATCAGGCCTATCGTGAAGCCCAGTAGCGCGTGGAAGAGCGTCAGTAGCCAGCCGGTGCCCACCGCCACGGCGGCGCAGGCCGCGGCCAGTAGCGCTCCTGCCGGGGTGAGGTCGAGTCGGGCGATTCGATAGGTCACGGCACCGGCGATCGTCACCACGACCGTGGTGGCGACGGCAATCGCGAGCACATCGCTCATGGCGGCCCTTCCGATCGGCAGACTCGCAGACTCACCGGACTAGATGACTTACAGCGGCGCGCGGTTGCGTGCAGTCCCGCGGTCTCAGGGGGCGTGGCGGGATGTGTGGCCGCAGCGTACGACGACTCCCACCCACCTATCCCTCAGGTGGGACACCCGTACGTTTCCGGCTGCGGACGCATGTCCCGACGCGCACCCGAACCCGGAGGACGAAACCCACGCCCCCACCCACCCAGGGGCGCGGGGAACTGCGCGACCAGCCCCCACCGGCCCGCAGCCGAAAAGGACGACGTGGGGGAGACTCGAAGACATGCGTACCGCTTACAGCGTGGAGACGGTCCGGGCCGCCGAGCAGGAGCTGATGGCGCGGCTGCCGGACGGGGCACTGATGCAGCGCGCCGTGGCCGGCCTCACCGCCGCGTGCGCCGAGGTGCTGGGGCGCGTCTACGGCCGGCGCGTCGTGCTGCTCGTCGGCAGCGGCGACAACGGGGGCGACGCCCTGTACGCCGGTGCCCGGCTCGCCAAGCGGGGCGCCGGGGTCACAGCCGTCCTGCTCGCCCCCGACCGCACCCACCCCGGCGGCCTCGCCGCCCTGCGCCGCGCCGGCGGGAGCGTGGTCGAGGGGACGGAGGCGGCCGAACAACCGCTCCGGCGCGCCGATCTCGTCCTGGACGGCATCGTCGGGATCGGCGGCAAGGGCGGGCTCCGCCCCGACGCCGCGAAGCTCCTCGACGTGCTGGGCGAGATCCGCGCCGCCGTCGTCGCCGTCGACCTGCCCAGCGGTGTCGAGGCCGACACCGGCGAGGTCCGCGGAGCCGCCGTACGCGCCGATCTGACCGTCACCTTCGGCACCCACAAGCCGGGGCTGCTCGTTGACCCGGCAAAGGGGTACGCCGGGTCCGTACGGCTCGTCGACATCGGGCTCGCGCTGCCCGGCGAGGCCGAACTGCAGGCGCTCCAGCACGCCGACGTCGCCGCCCTGCTCCCCGTACCCGGCGCCGAGAGCGACAAGTACCGGCGAGGCGTCGTGGGTATCGCCGCCGGATCCTCCCGCTATCCGGGCGCGGCCGTACTGGCCGTCTCCGGTGCCCTGCGCGGCGGCGCCGGAGCCGTCCGGTACGTCGGGCCCGCGGGCGACGCCGTCATCGCACGGTTCCCCGAGACGCTCGTGTCCACCGGTTCGCCGGAGCAGGCCGGGCGCGTCCAGGCATGGGTCGTCGGCCCCGGCGCCGGTGACGACGCCGACGTCGTCGCGGCCGTGCTCAAGGCGGACGTGCCCGTACTGGTCGACGCCGACGGTCTGCGCCTCGCCGACCGTGACGCCGTACGGGCCCGCAGGGCACCCACCCTGCTCACCCCGCACGCCGGAGAGGCCGCCGCACTGCTCGGTGTCCCGCGCGAGGAGGTCGAGGGCGCCCGGCTGACGTCCGTACGAGAACTTGCCGAGCGGTACGGGGCCACCGTGCTGCTGAAGGGGTCCACGACCCTCGTCGCCTCCCCCGGCGGCGGACCCGTGCGGGTGAACTCCACCGGCACCGGCTGGCTCGCCACCGCGGGCAGCGGCGACGTGCTGTCCGGGCTGACCGGGTCCCTGCTCGCCGCCGGGCTCGACGCGCGGGACGCCGGCAGCGTGGGCGCGTACCTGCACGGACTGGCGGGGCGGCTTGCCGCGGACGGCGCGCCCGTGGGGGCGCACGATGTCGCCGAGGCGGTACGCGAGGCCTGGCGGGACATCGCGACCGGATGACGCCACGAACGGAACTGGATGACGCCACGAACGGAACCGGATGACGCCACGAACTGAGCGGAACGCGCGCGGGCGCACACGCGGGCGTGCGCCACAACGGGCGACCCTGCCGCGCGGCTGACCGGACCCCGGCACCCTCCCGGGTTTCGCTGAGCACATGGCCCGTATCCGCAGGAGAACCGCCGCCGCGCAGCCCACCGCCCTGGTCGCCCTCGTCACCCTCTTCGCCGTGCTGTCCGGGCCGGGGGCCGCCGCCGCCCCCACAGCCCCGCCCCCACCCGCGCCCGGCGCTCCCAGCGCTCCCGGCGCGCCCGACGCCCCCGCGCCGCAGAGCGAACTCGTGCCCGGCGTGCACCCGGGCCCGTACCAGCCCTGGCAGGTGGACACCCCCGACCAGGTGCTCGCCCCGCAGGTCTACACGCCCTCCGCCGCGGAGAACGCCGTCGAGCCGCCGCGTGCCGCCGAGGGGAGCGACGCGCTCATCGAGTACGTACCGCTGAGCGAAGCCGTCGCGCGGGAGGCCGGGGTGACGGCGTGCAGCCGGCGCACCGGGCCCCACCAGCGGCAGGTCGAACGGTGGCTGCGGCTCACGGCGGACGGCAAGCAGTCGGCGGCGGACTGCCGGGCCGTGCGGGCCTTCCAGAACAAGCAGGGCATCCGGCCCGACACCGGTTTCGCCGGGCCCGTGACCTGGGGCCGGATGCAGCTCCTGTCCGCCGCGAAGGCGCCGAACGCGGCCGGCAGATGCCCCGTACGGGCCGGTCGCGTCGCCTGTGTCGACCTCGGCCGGCAACTGGTCTGGGTGCAGAAGGGCAAGAAGGTGGTGTTCGGGCCCGTGCCGGTGCGCAGCGGCAGGGCCGGGTACCGGACCAGGACCGGCTGGTTCAAGGTCTACTGGAAGCACAAGAACCACTGGTCGACGCTGTACAACACCCCCATGCCGTACAGCCAGTTCTTCAGCGGCGGCCAGGCCTTCCACGCCATCTACGGCAGCGTGTACAGCCCGCCCGGATCGCGGGGCTGCGTCAACATGCGGCTCGCCGATGCCCGCACCCTGTGGAGCAGGCTCTCCACGGGCGACCGCGTGTACGTGTGGGGCCGCAAGGCAGGTACGTGAGGCGCGGTGCCCGGGACCCGGTACCCGGAAGTGGTGTCGGACCCCTCTGAGACACTGGTCGGCGATGACTGAGACAGCACCCGCGCGTGCCCGCGCCGAGATCGACCTGGCCGCCCTGAGGGCCAATGTGCGGACCCTGCGCGCCCAGGCGCCGGCCGCCGCCCTCATGGCGGTGGTCAAGTCCGACGCGTACGGGCACGGGGCCGTGCCGTGCGCCCGCGCGGCCCTGGACGCGGGAGCGACCTGGCTGGGCACGGCCACTCCGGAGGAAGCCCTCGCCCTGCGCGCGGCCGGGCTGCCGGGGCGGATCATGTGCTGGCTGTGGACACCGGGCGGGCCCTGGCGGGAAGCCGTCGAGGCCGACCTGGACCTGGGGATCAGCGGGCTGTGGGCCCTGCGCGAGGCCACGGAGGCCGCACGGGCCGCGGGCCGCACCGCCCGCGTCCAGCTCAAGGCCGACACCGGTCTCGGGCGCAACGGCTGCCAGCCCGCCGACTGGGCCGAACTGGTCGCCGAGGCGCGGCGGGCCGAGACCGAGGGCCTGGTCACCGTCACCGGCCTGTGGTCGCACTTCGCCTGCGCCGACGAACCGGGGCACCCCTCCATCGCCGCCCAGCTCACCCTCTTCCGCGAGATGCTCGCCCAGGCGGAGGGCGCGGGGCTGCGCCCGGAGGTGCGGCACATCGCCAACTCGCCCGCCACGCTCACACTTCCCGAGTCCCACTTCGACCTCGTACGGACCGGGATCGCCACGTACGGCATCTCGCCCAGCCCCGAGCTGGGCACCGCCGGAGACCTCGGGCTGCGGCCCGTGATGACGCTCTGGGCGTCGCTCGCGCTGGTGAAGCACGTGCCCGCGGGCCACGGCGTCAGTTACGGACACCACTACGTCACCGCCGGCGATACGACCCTCGGCCTCGTGCCCGTCGGGTACGCGGACGGCATCCCGCGCCACGCCTCCGGCACCGGACCCGTCCTGGTCGGCGGCAAGTGGCGGACGGTCGCGGGCCGGGTCGCGATGGACCAGTTCGCGGTCGACCTCGGCGGCGACGAACCGCCGGTCGGCGAGCGGGCGGTCCTCTTCGGGCCCGGCGACCACGGCGAGCCGACCGCCGAGGACTGGGCGCGGGCCGCGGGCACGATCGCGTACGAGATCGTCACCCGCATCGGAACCCGCGTACCGCGCGTCTACGTGAATGACTACGTGAACGAGTAACCAGCGGGGTATCCGCATAAGGGCGGAGCACGGAACGCCCCCGAAAAAACGTAGAAGCCGTAGAAGCCGTAGAAGACGAAGAAGAGGAGCGGTTCGTGAGCGAGAGCAGCGCGGAGGCAGCGGTGGAAGCGGCCACGGCCGCGGCCTCGGCGGTCTCCGCGGCCGGGCCCGCGAACTGGCGCAGGGCAGGCGTCGCCGGCGCCGCGATAGGCGTGGTCGCCGCGGGCGCCGCCGCCGGAGTCGCCATAGAGCGGCTCACGGTCGGCCGCGGCATGCGCAGGAAGGCGCGGCTCGCCCTCGACTCGGCCGGTCCGTACGGGGCGTTGCGCGGTATGCCGGGCAAGGCCGCCGCGGACGACGGCACCGAGCTGTACTACGAGGTCGACGAGGTGGACACCGACACCGCGCTCGCCCCGCGCCGCCGGCGGCTCTTCGGCCGCAAGACACCCGCCCCGGTCACCGTCGTCTTCAGCCACGGCTACTGCCTCAGCCAGGACTCCTGGCACTTCCAGCGGGCCGCGCTGCGCGGAGTCGTCCGGACCGTCCACTGGGACCAGCGCAGCCACGGGCGCTCCGGGCGGGGCGTGGCCCAGATCCGGGACGACCAGCCGGTCACCATCGACCAGCTGGGCCGCGACCTGAAGGCCGTCATCGACGCGGCGGCGCCCGAGGGACCGCTCGTGCTCGTCGGCCACTCGATGGGCGGCATGACGATGATGGCCCTCGCCGACCAGTACCCCGGCCTGATCCGCGACCGCGTCGTCGGCGTGGCGCTCGTCGGTACGTCGTCCGGGCGGCTCGGCGAGGTCAACTTCGGGCTGCCCGTCGCGGGCGTCAACGCGGTGCGGCGAATCCTGCCCGGAGTGCTGAAAGCGCTCGGGCAGCGCGCCGAACTGGTGGAGCGCGGGCGGCGGGCCACCGCGGATCTGTTCGCGGGCATCATCAAGCGGTACTCGTTCGCGTCCCGGGACATCGACCCGGCGGTCGCGCGGTTCGCGGAGCGGCTGATCGAGGCCACGCCGATCGACGTGGTCGCCGAGTTCTATCCGGCCTTCACCGACCACGACAAGACCGAGGCGCTCGCGTACTTCGCCGATCTGCCCGTGCTCGTACTCGCCGGGGTCAAGGACCTCGTGACGCCGAGCGAGCACAGCGAGTCCATCGCCGATCTGCTGCCGGACGCCGAGCTGGTGCTCGTGCCGGACGCCGGGCACCTCGTGATGCTGGAGCATCCGGAGGTCGTCATAGACCGGCTCGCGGACCTGCTGACCCGCGTCGGCGCCGTGCCCGCAGGGGCTACCGTTGGTGGCTATGGAAGCACCAGCAGCACCGCGCAACCCGGCTGAAACCGGTGCCGTGACGGCCGTGCAGGCCGTGACGGCCGTGCAGGCCGTGACCGCGGAGATCGTCGTCAACTCGCCCGAGCAGATGAAGGAGTTGGGCCGCAGGCTCGCCGAGCTCCTGCGGGCCGGGGATCTCGTGATGCTCACCGGCGAACTGGGCGCGGGCAAGACGACGCTGACGCGCGGGCTCGGGGAAGGGCTCGGGGTCCGCGGCGCGGTCACCTCGCCGACGTTCGTGATCGCCCGCGTGCATCCCCCGCTCGCGGGTGGGCCGCCGCTCGTCCACGTCGACGCGTACCGCCTGGGCGGCGGGCTCGACGAGATGGAGGACCTCGACCTCGACGTGTCGCTGTCCGACTCCGTGATCGTCGTGGAGTGGGGCGAGGGGAAGGTCGAGGAGCTGACGGACGACCGGCTGCATCTGCTGATCCACCGGGCCGTCGGGGACACGACCGACGAGGTACGGCATGTCGTCGTGACCGGGGTGGGGGAGCGGTGGGGGTCTGTGGATCTGGGTGTGCTCTCCGTCTGAGGCCTTGAAGCCCCTGAAGCCTTGAAGCTCTGAGGTCCTCGGGGCGGGGATCGGTTTGTACGTTCGCCCCAACATTCCGACAGGGCGTCGGGAAGATGTTGCGGTGGGGGGCTTCGGCGTGTTCACATGGGCGAAGGAGTTGGTTAGGTCTACCTAACCATGTCTGCTCCCGGAGCTCTTCAGGAGGCCGCGATGCCTGCGTCTGCGTCTGCGTCTGCGTCGGAACGTGTTCCTTCTGGGGCCGGTGGGGGCTCGGTGTCGGTGGGGGAGTTGCTTGCGGTGGGTGGGCTTGTGCGGGCTGTGTCCGTGCCGCCGCCACCGCCTGCGCCTGTGCCTGCGCCTGTGCCTGCGGCGGCTGGGCGGGATGAGGGGCGGCGGGCGGCCTAGGTCGTTCGCGGGTGCGGGCCGGTGGGGGTCGGCCGCGCAGTTCCCCGCGCCCCTTGGGGGCTGCGCCCCCGAAAAGATTGCGCAGTTCCCCGCGCCCCTAAAGACAAAAGCCTGCGCCGTTCCCCGCGCGCCCAAGGGGAAAGCCTGCGCCGTTCCCCGCGCCCCTGTTGGGGCTTGGGTGGGTGGGTGGGTATGCGGGTGGGGGGATTCGGTTACTTGATTACCGTGATCCTCGTGCCGATCGTGGCGAAGTCCCACATTGCCGCTCCGGCGCCGCGCGGCTCGCGGATCGCGCCCAGCTTGCGTGCGGGGTCGGGGGGTGTCACCGAGCCGTCCACCGCCGCGCTGAAGCCGATCGCGATGCCGTCCAGGCTGGCGAAGCGGACCACGTGTTCCACGGCCACACCGTCGGAGCCGACGATCGTCCCGGAGCGTGACGTGACGACGTACCGGGCGGGCAGCGGATCGACCGTACCGGGGCTGACCCGGAACGTGAGCCTGACCTTGTCGCCCTCGTCGACCAGCCACACCCGGTCGTCGTCCAGCGAGTAGACGACCCGCTGCCCGGTGCCCGAGTCGCCGGGCAGGGCCGTCGGATGGTTCTTGTCCCGGGGGGCCTTGGACGCCGTGGCGGGCAAGGACGCGGCGGCCCGCGGGGTGGACAGGTCGGCCGGTGCGTACGCCGACGCCTGGTAGGTGAGGAAGCCGATCACGGCGAGCGCCACCGCGGTGAGCACGGCCACGATTCCCGAGCTGCTCCGCATCACCTGGGTGCCCACCTCTCGTACGATCTTCGATCTTGTACGTTATTTGTCCGTGTTGTGACGGTGTGACGTTAGCAGGAGCCACCCGCCGGATTGAGGCGGACGTGCGCCGGGTCCCGGCGCCGTAGGCTGTTCGCGTGCTCTTGCTCGCTCTGGATACCGCCACCCCCGCCGTCACCGCCGCGCTGCACGACGGCACGTCCGTCGTCGCCGCCCACAGCCAGGTGGACGCGCGTCGGCACGGGGAACTGCTCCTGCCGGCCGTCGACCGGGTGCTCACCGAAGCCGGGCTGCGGCTCGACGCCGTCACCGGCATCGTCGTCGGCGTGGGCCCCGGCCCGTACACCGGGCTCAGAGTCGGTCTGATGACCGCCGACACGTTCGGGCTCGCGCTCGGCGTGCCCGTGTACGGACTGTGCACGCTCGACGGCCTCGCGTACGCCGCCGGGGGTGAGGCGGGGATCGAGGGACCCTTCGTCGTCGCCACCGACGCCCGGCGCAAAGAGGTCTACTGGGCGCGCTACGCCGACTCCCGTACGCGGCTCACCGAACCCGCCGTGGACCGGCCCGGGGAACTGGACATCGGCGGACTGCCCGCCGTGGGCGCGGGCGCGCTGCTCTACCCCGACACCTTCCGGGACGCCCGCGAACCCGAGCACGTGTCGGCGGCCTCGCTCGCGTCCCTGGCGGCCGAGCGGCTGGCGGCCGGCGAGGAACTGGAAGCGCCCCGGCCCCTCTATCTGCGCCGGCCCGACGCCCAGGTGCCCAAGAACTACAAGGTGGTCACCCCCAAGTGACGACCGCGGTGCTGCGTGAGATGCGCTGGTGGGACATCGAGCCCGTACTGGAGCTGGAGAAGGACCTCTTCCCCGAGGACGCCTGGTCGCGGGGCATGTTCTGGTCCGACCTCGCCCACGCGCGGGGACCCGAGGCGACCCGGCGGTACGTGGTGGCGGAGGACGGCGGGGTGATCGTCGGGTACGGGGGTCTGGCCGCCGCCGGTGACGCCGGTGACGTACAGACCATCGCCGTCGCCCGCGAGCACTGGGGCACCGGGCTCGGCGCGCTGATCCTGACCGAACTGCTGCGGGCCGCGACCGCCTTCGAGTGCGCCGAGGTGCTGCTCGAATGCCGGGTCGACAACATCCGCGCCCAGAAGCTCTACGAGCGCTTCGGCTTCGAGGCGATCGGCTTCCGGCGCGGCTACTACCAGCCGGGGAACGTGGACGCTCTCGTGATGCGCCTCAACGACCCGTCAACTTCCGTACAAGGAACCGAGATCAATGGCTGACGAACCTCTCGTCCTCGGCATCGAGACCTCCTGCGACGAGACCGGCGTCGGCATCGTCCGCGGGACGACCCTCCTCGCGGACGCGATCGCCTCCAGCGTCGACGAGCACGCGCGCTTCGGCGGGGTCGTGCCCGAGGTCGCCTCCCGCGCGCACCTGGAGGCGATGGTGCCGACCATCGAGCGGGCGCTGAAGGAGGCCGGGGTCAGCGCGCGCGACCTCGACGGCATCTCCGTCACCGCCGGGCCCGGACTCGCGGGCGCGCTGCTCGTCGGGGTCTCGGCGGCGAAGGCGTACGCGTACGCGCTGGGGAAGCCGCTGTACGGGGTGAACCATCTGGCGTCCCACATCTGTGTGGACCAGCTGGAGCACGGGCCGCTGCCCGAGCCGACGATGGCCCTCCTCGTCTCCGGCGGCCACTCCTCGCTGCTGCTGTCCTCGGACATCACCAGTGACGTACGGCCGATGGGCGCGACGATCGACGACGCGGCGGGCGAGGCCTTCGACAAGATCGCCCGGGTTCTGAATCTCGGGTTCCCGGGCGGGCCCGTCATCGACCGGTACGCGAAGGAGGGCGACCCGAACGCGATCTCCTTCCCGCGCGGGCTCACCGGGCCGCGCGACGCCGCGTACGACTTCTCCTTCTCCGGGCTGAAGACCGCCGTGGCCCGGTGGATCGAGGCGAAGCGGGCGGCCGGCGAGGACGTGCCCGTGCGGGACGTGTCCGCGTCCTTCCAGGAGGCCGTGGTGGACGTGCTGACCCGCAAGGCCGTACGGGCCTGTCGTGACGAGGGCGTCGACCATCTGATGATCGGTGGCGGCGTCGCGGCGAACTCGCGGTTGCGGGTGCTCGCGCAGGAGCGGTGCGAGGCCGCGGGGATCACGCTGCGGGTGCCGCGGCCGAAGCTGTGCACGGACAACGGGGCGATGGTCGCCGCGCTCGGGGCGGAGATGGTGGCTCGGGGACGGGCCGCCTCCGACTGGGATCTGTCGGCGGATTCCTCGTTGCCCGTGACCGATCCGCATGTGCCGGGGCGTTCCCACGCGCAGGGGCACGCACACGGTCACTCTCACTCGCACGATCATGTGCATGAGGTCAGCAAGGGCAATCTGTACTCATGAGCGTCGCGTTGATGTGGGAGGCGCGGGCAGCCGAGGGGCGGGGCGAGGAACTGCTCGCGTGGGTGCGGGAGCAGGACCTCCCGGCGCGGCCCCTGCGACGGGAGGTCCTGCGGGCTCCGGGGGAGCGGGTGCTTGTCATCACGTGGTGGGATGCCGCGTATGACGACGCGCTTCCTGAGCTTCCGGAGCCGGCTGGTGGGTTGGTTGCTCGGGCCGTTCATCGGTGGCGGTTCGAGTCCGTCGAGGGGTAGGGGTTGCCTCCGGCGTGTGTTCTTCGGGTGCGGGTCCGGTGGGGGCTTGTCGCGCCGTTCCCCGCGCCCCTGAAGGGGCTGCGCCCCTCCCAAGACACAAGACTGCGCCGTTCCCCGCGCCCCTTAGACGGCCGTTGTCCTGCACGTCAGTTGGCGGGACGGGCCCGGTTGGCGTTCTGGGCCTGTCAGGGTCAGGTGGGTGGTGTGGACCACGTCCGTGCTGGACCTGGACACGCGGAGTTCCAGGGCGCCTGGTTCGACCACGCGTCGGCCCTTGCCGTTCGTGAACGCCGACAGGTCTGGGTGGAAGTGGAACGTGACCTGCCGGGTCTCTCCGGGGGACAGGGTCAGGCGGTGGTAGCCGATCAGGCGCACGTCGGGGCGGGTCACGGACGCCACCGGGTCGTGCAGGTACAGCTGGACGACCTCCGTCCCCTCCCGCGCGCCCGTGTTGCGGACCGTGACCGAGACGTCGTGCCCCTCGTCCGTGGTGATCTCCGCGTGCCGGTCGGCCGTGTCCTCCCAGGTGAAGTCCGTGTAGCCCAGGCCGTGGCCGAAGGGGTGGAGCGGGGTCGGGTCCAGGTTGCTGACCTCGCCCGCCAGGCCCAGCGGGGGCTGGAGGTAGGTCCACGGCTGGCCGCCGGGGGTCTGCGGGACGCTGACCGGGAGCCTGCCCGACGGGTTCACACGGCCCGACAGGACGCCCGCCACCGCCGGGCCGCCCTCCTCGCCCGGGAAGAACGCCTGGACCGTGGCGGCCAGCCGGTCGTGCCAGCGGCCCAGCGCGTACGGCCGGCCGGTGAGCAGGATCAGTACGACGGGGGTGTCGGCGGCGGTCAGGGCGTCCAGCAACTGGGCCTGGACTCCGGGTAGTTGCAGGTCCGCCACGTCGCAGCCCTCGCCCGACGTGCCCCGGCCGAAGAGGCCCGCCCGGTCGCCGAGCACCGCCACGCAGACGTCCGCCTCCGTGGAGCGTGCGACGGCCTCCTCGAAGCCGGACGTGTCCGGGTCGGTCGTGTCGCAGCCCTCGGTGAACGTGATCTTCGCGTCGGGGAGTTCCGTGCGCAGGGACTCCAGGAGCGTGGGGATCTCGACGCCCATCGGCAGCGCCGGGTGGTTGACGCCCACATGGGACGGGAACGAGTAGCAGCCCAGCATCGCCAGGGCGTCCGCCGCCCGCGGTCCCACCACGGAGATACGGGTGTCGGGGGCCAGCGGGAGCAGGCCCTGCGGGTTGGAGAGCAGGACCACGGACTCCTCGGCCAGGCGGCGGGCCAGGACGCGGTTCGCGGTCGAGTCGAGGTCGACGGGGCCGGCCGGCTCGGGGGACCAGGTCTCGTCCAGCAGGCCCAGCTCGCACTTCTGGCGGAGCACCCGCGCCGCCGCCCGGTCCACCAGGGACTCGGGGACGTCCCCGGCCCGTACCGCCTCGACCAGCGGGTCGCCGTTGCAGTGGACCGTCGGCAGTTCGACGTCCACGCCCGCCGCGAGGGCCGCGCGGGCGGCCTCGGCCTCGGTGCCCGCCACCCGGTGCAGGGTCTTGAGGAAGCCGACGCCGAAGTAGTCGCTGACGACCGTGCCGGTGAAACCCCACTGCTCACGCAGGAGTTCGGTCAGCAGGTACGGGTCCGCGGTCGCGGGCACGCCGTCCGTGTCCGTGTACGCGGCCATCACCGAACGGGCCCCGCCCTCGCGCAGCGCGAACTCGAACGGCGGCAGCGTGATGTCGGCGAACTCGCGCACACCGGCCCGTACGGGGGCGAGGTTGCGGGCGCCCGCGGAGGACGCGTACCCGGCGAAGTGCTTCAGCGTGGCGACGATTCCGGCGGACTCGAGCCCGCGGACGTACGCCGCGCCGATCGTGCCGACGAGGTACGGGTCCTCGCCGATCGTCTCCTCGACCCTGCCCCACCGCGGGTCCCGTACGACGTCCAGGACCGGGGCGAGGCCCTGGTGGACGCCGACGGAGGCGAGGTCCCGGCCGATCCGGTGGGCCATCTCCTCGACCAGCGCCGCGTCGAACGAGGCACCCCAGGCGAGAGGGACCGGATACGCGGTGGCGCCCCAGGCCGTGAAGCCCGCCAGGCACTCCTCGTGCGCGACGGCCGGGATGCCGAAGCGGCCCGCCTCGCTGATCCTGCGCTGGGCGCGGGCCAGTGCCTGCGCGCCCAGCGCGGGGTCCACGGGGGCCGTACCGAACGAGCGGGTGAGCTGGCCCAGACCGTGGGTGATCAGCTCGTCCCAGTCGAAGTCCGAGGTCATCTCGTCCTGGTGCGGGGCCACTCCGTCGCCGTCCGTGGCGGCTCCCACCCACACGCCGTACAGCTGGGCGGTCTTCTCCTCCAGGGTCATCCGGGCGAGCAGGTCGTCGACCCGGGCCTCGGCGGGCAGCGCGGGATCACGCCACGGGGCGTTGGTCATGGAACTCCTGTCAGAGTCGAGTGGGTTCACTTTCCGCCCACGCCCATCAGGCCGCCGACCAGCGCGCGGCGGGCCACCAGGTAGACGGCGAAGATCGGGACGCCGGAGAGGACGACCGAGGCCAGCAGGGCGGGGATGTTGACGCCGAACTGGCTGACGTAGTTGAAGAGGCCGAGGGTCAGGACACGCGGCTCGTCGGACTGGGTGAAGATCAGCGGGAAGAGGAAGCCGTTCCAGGCCTGCAGCGCCGCGTAGATGACGACCGTGCTGATACCGCCCTTGGCCATCGGGACCGCCAGCTGGAACAGCATCCGCTGCGGTGAGGCGCCGTCCAGCGCCATCGCCTCGTACAGCTCCTCCGAGACGTCCCGCAGGGTGCCCACGAGGACGAGGACGGAGACCGGCATCGCGAAGGCCGCCGTCGGCAGGATGACCGCGAGCAGGCTGTCGTACAGGTCGAGCTTGGCGATCAGGAGGTAGAGGGGGACCACGACCGCCTGGGCCGGGATCGCGACACCGAGCAGGAACAGCCGGAAAGCCAGGCCCGACCAGCGGTCGCGGGTACGGACGGCCACGTACGCGAGCGGGACCGAGAGGCCGAGGACGATGGCGACGACCGCGACGGCCACGATCGCCGTGTTGGCCAACAGATGACCGAAGCCGCTGTTCAGCACGGTGCTGTAGTTGTCGAGCGTCGGACTCGTGGGCGGGGTCAGCGGGTTGCCGGTGAGCGCCTTGTCCTGACTGGTGAGCGAGGCCGACAGCATCGCGTAGATCGGGACGACGACGATCACGAGCCAGACGACCGCGCCGAGCCCGGCGACGGGGTTCGCGCGCTTCGTCCAGTGCCGGCGGCGGGGCGGGGACGGTGGCGTGTCGCGCTCCTCGGTCTTCACGGGACGCGGACGCGGCAAGGTGTCGTGTGACACTGCGTCACATCCCTTCGCGGGTACTGCGCATGCCGCCGAAGCCGGTCAGCCGCACGAGGATCAGGGACAGGCCGGTGGCGACCAGCACCAGGAAGGACGCGATGGCGCTCGCATAACCGAAGTCGTAGCTCTTGAAGCCCGCCTCGTACATCAGGTACGGCAGGATCGCGGTGTCCGTGCCCGGACCGCCCTTGGTGAGGATCAGCACGGTCTCGAAGTACGTGAGCGAGCCGACGACCATCAGGACCGTGGACGTCGTGACGGTGTGGCGCAGCTGCGGCAGCGTGATCGAGAAGAACTGGCGGTAGCGGCCCGCCCCGTCGATCGCCGCGGCCTGGTAGAGGACTTCGGGTATCTGGCGGGCGCCGCCCTGGTAGATCAGCGTGTGGAAGGGGATGAACTGCCAGCCGCCGACGAACACGATCGCCAGGAACGCGCCGCCGGACGAGCCGAGGATGTTCTCCCGGATGATGCCGAAGTTCGGGTCGAGCAGGGCGTAGAAGAGCAGCGCGATCGCCGTCGAGGACAGCAGGAACGGGACGAAGAAGATCGCGGACAGCACCGCCCGGTTGCGCTGGCGGCCCGCCGCCCAGACACCGAGCAGCAGCGCGATCACCGTCTGGAAGACCCAGCTCGCGGCCGTCAGCAGGACCGTGAGCCACAGCGACTGGACCATCCGGTCGTCGTCGATCAGCTTCCGCCAGTTGTCGAGGCCGACGGGCGTCGGGTCGCCCAGGCCGTCCCAGCTGGTGAAGGAGAGATAGAAGGCGAGTCCCATCGGGACCACGGCGAAGAACGCGAAGAACAGCACACCGGGCAGTGCCCAGACGGCGTGCGGCCGGCCGGCCGTCGAGGCCCCGGACCGCTTGTGCGGCCCGTGGGGCACCTCGGGCCCGCCGCGCTCGGCGACCGGGCGTCCCACCGGGGCCTCGGTGGGGGTGGGTGCGCTCACTTCAGCTCCTTGAGCGCCGACACGAACGCGCTCGGCGAGGACTTCCCGACGAACAGCTTGTTGATCTCGGTGAGCATCGGGGTCGCGATGTCCGCGTCGACCGCCTGGTCCCAGGAGAGCGTGAACGCCGGCGCCTTCTCGACCATCTCGTACTGGAACTTCGCGAACTCCGGATTGGGCGAGGCGTCCAGCAGCTTCGCCGCGTTGGAGGTCGTCGGGATGTCACCGTTGGCGACCAGCGCCTTCGCGTACGTCTCGGAGGCGCAGTCCTTCAGGAAGGCGATCGCCGCGTCCTTGTTGCCCGCACGGGAGTTGACCGACCAGTAGTTGGTCGGGTTGCCGACGACGTTGCGGATGTCGCCGGTGCCGCCCTCGACCGTGGGGAACGGACACCAGCCCAGGTCGTTCTTCGCGAACGACGGGAACTTGCCGAGCTGCGTCGAGTACTCCCACGAACCCATCAGGTGCATCGCCGCCTTGCCCTTGGCGAAGACCGCGGGGGCGCCGCCGTTGACGTACGACACCGAGCTGAACTTCGACCCGAACGCGCCGTCGTCGATGAGTTCCTTCACCCTCTCCGCGGCCTTGAGGACGGCCGGGTCGCCCCAGGCGGACGCGTCCCCGCCCTGGATCTTCGCGAAGACCTCCGGGCCGCCGATCCGGTCGACCAGGTACTCCAGCCACATCAGCTCGGTCCAGGTGTCCGCCCCGCCGAGCGCGAACGGGGTGATCTTCGCGGCCTTCAGCTTGGCGTTGACGTCCTGCAACTCGGCCCAGGTGGCGGGCGGCTGGAGCTTGTGCTCGGCGAACACCGACTTGTTGTAGAAGAGGATCACCGGCTGCATGCCGCGCATCGGTATCCCGTAGTTGCGGCCGCCGAGCGCGCCCGCCGCGAGCACCGCGGGCAGGAACCCCGACTTCAGGACCGGGTCGCCGGCGATGGTGTCGGTCAGGTCGACGAGCTGCTTCGCCTCCTGGTAGGCCCTGATCGAGCCGCCGCCCCAGTTGAAGAAGACGTCCGGGGCGCTCGGCGAACCCATCGCCGTACGGAGCTTGGAGGTGTAGTCCGCGCCCGGGACCTTGACCAGCTTCACCGTGCCCTTGGCCGACTTGCTCGCGGCGGACTTGTTGAAGCGTTCGACGGCCGTCTGCTGGACCTTCACCGCGTCGTCCCCGTACACGAAGGCGTCGATCGTGCCGCCGCCCCCGCCGGGGCCGTCGTCGGAGCCGCAGGCGGTGAGGCCGGTGGTGAGCAGGGTGGTGGCACCGGCGCCCAGCACCCAGCGCCTGCTGAACGCGCGGCCGCTCAGGCTGCTGCCGCCCCCGCTTCCGCTCGGGCCCGCGCCCGTGGGCCGCCCGCTGTTGGACCGCCCGCTGATCGACTCCATGACAGCACCTCTTCTTGTCCGGCTCGTCCGCTCGCCGGCGCGCTCGCGGCACGCATACGCATCGAACATGCACGAATGTTTCGGGTGGTACTTCGAATGTTCCGGGAACGTATGGCGGTCGAAGGTCTTCGTCAAGAGGTTGCGCAGGGATACGATCCCGTTCATGACTCGCCCGAATCCCGCCGTAGCCCAGTCAGCGACGCTCGCCGAGATCGCCCGCGAGGCGGGAGTCTCGGCCCCGACTGTTTCGAAGGTGCTCAACGGCCGCGCCGATGTGGCCCCCTCGACCCGCACCCGGGTCGAGGAACTGCTCCGCAACCACGGCTATCGGCGCCGCCGGGCCGAGGCGTCCCGGTCGCCGCTCATCGACCTCGTCTTCCACGAACTGGAGAGCGCGTGGGCGATGGAGGTCATCCGGGGCGTGGAGAACGTGGCGCGGGACGAGGGACTGAGCGTCGTCCTGTCCGAGAGCGCGGGACGGCTCACCCCCGGGCGCACCTGGGCCGACCAGGTCGCCGCCCGCCGCCCGCACGGCGTCGTGCTCGTCCTCAACGGGCTCGACGAGTCCCAGCGGGCGCTGCTGACCAGCCGTTCCATCCCGTTCGTGGTGGTCGACCCGGCCGGCGACCCCGGTGACGACGTGCCCTCGGTGGGCGCCACCAACTGGCAGGGCGGGCTCGCCGCGACCCGGCACCTGGCGGACCTCGGCCACCGCCGCATCGGCGTGATCAGTGGGCCCTCACGGATGATGTGCAGCCGGGCCCGGCTCGACGGGTACCGGGCGGCGCTCGACACGGCCGGGCTGCCGGTCGACCCGGCGCTCGTGCGCACCGGCGACTTCCACCACGACAGCGGCTACCGCGCCGGGCTCGAACTGCTGAAACTCCCCGACCGCCCGACGGCCGTCTTCGCGGGCAACGACCTCCAGGCCCTCGGCCTGTACGAGGCCGCCCGCGAGCTGGGCCTGCGGGTGCCGGAGGACCTCAGCATCGTCGGCTTCGACGACCTGCCGGTGGCCCGCTGGGTCGGCCCGCCGCTCACCACCGTGCGTCAGCCGCTCACGGAGATGGCCGAGGCGGCGGCCCGGCTCGTCCTGGACCTCGGCCGCTCGGAGCGGCCCTCGACCGCCACGCGGGTGGAGCTCGCGACGAGCCTGGTGGTCAGGAGCAGTACGGCGCCGCCGTCGGCGTGATCGATGCCACGGTCGTGCCACGGCCGCCGTGAGCGGTATCGGCGCGTCGAAAGTTTCGAAGACTTTCCGGGTGCCTGCCGCCCCGGGCGCGGGAGGTGTCTGAGAAAACTCAACGAAACCTGAGAGTTTCCGAAGGAAAGCCGGGAAGTGGTTCCTTGTTGAAATAATTCGGACTTATGTTCTTCCTGTGAGCGGGAGTGTGGGCGTGGGCGGAGAAGACGGGTCCGGGGGCGAGGACGCCGCGATACCCGACGGCGGCGGTGACGGCGGCAACGGCGGTAACGGTGAGGGCGCAGGCGCCGCAGGCGTCGCAGGCGCCGGGGGACGGTCGTGGTGGTCCGGCCGGTCACGGCTGTTCAAGGTGACGGGCATCGCCCTCAGCTGCGTACTCGTCGCCTCGATGGCCGGGGCCGCGTGGGTGTACTGGCACCTGAACCACAACATCAAGAGCGTCGACATCGACAGCGCGCTCGGCGACAACCGGCCGGCCCGGGCCGTGACGACCCCGACGGGCCCCGAGTCCGCCACCCCGCTGCCCAGCAGCGCGCTCAACATCCTGGTCCTCGGCTCGGACTCGCGCAGCGGCAAGCGCAACAAGGCGCTCGGCGGCGGCAGCAGCGAGGGCGCCCGCTCCGACACGGCGATGATCATCCATGTCGACGAGGGCCGCTCGGAGGCGACCGTCGTGAGCATCCCGCGCGACACCCTCGTCACCCGCCCCTCCTGCCCGCTGGAGTCGGGCGGCTCGACGGCGGAGGCGTACGGCGTGATGTTCAACAGCGCGTACTCCCTAGGCGGGCCCGTCTGCGCGGTCAAGACCGTGGAGACCCTGACGAACGTCCGCATGGACCACTACATCGAGATCGACTTCGCCGGCTTCGCCGATCTGGTGGACGCGCTCGGCGGGGTCACGGTGACGACCGACGACGACATCTCCGACGAGGACAGCCACCTCGAACTGGAGGCGGGCACCCACCACCTCGACGGCGCGGACGCCCTGGCCCTGGCCCGTACCCGGCACGGCATAGGCAACGGCAGCGACCTCGGCCGCATCGGCCTCCAGCAGAAACTGGTGAAGGGACTCCTCGACCAGGTCTCCACCAGCAACCTCCTCACCAACCCCACCCGGCTGTACAGCGTCGCCGACGCCCTCACCGGCAGCCTCACCACCGACACGGGGCTGAACTCCCTGACCGAACTCATGAGCCTCGGCCAGAGCCTGAAGTCCCTCTCCTCCACCTACACCGAGACCGTGACGATGCCGGTGGTGCCCGCGCCCAACCCCAACCGGGTGGTGGCGGAGGAGCCGGAGGCGGGGAAGCTGTGGGAGTCACTGAAGTGACCTGAGTGACCTGAGTGACCTGAGGTGGCTGAGGTGGCTGAGGCCGGTCGAAGAAATATCTGAGAAGTTCGGCGGGTGTGTCGATCCCCGTGCCGGTCGTTCGACGCATGGGTGAGAGGCGATGAGAGACGGGGACCGGCCCCGGCTCCACGCCGAGGACTCAGGGAGTCACCATGCCGCGCTACCTGTCCATGATCCGTATCGACGAGCAGACCGCCCCCGCCGAGGGGCCGAGCGACGCGCTCATGGAACGCATGGGTGAACTGATCGAAGAGATGACCAAGGCCGGCGTACTGCTCGACACCTCCGGGCTGACGCCGACCGCGCAGGGCACACGGGTGCGCTGGGAGGGCGGCGAACTGTCCGTCACCGACGGGCCGTTCACCGAGGCCAAGGAGGTCGTCGGCGGGTACGCGATGCTCCAGGCCAAGGACCGGGCCGAGGCGGTCGAATGGACCAAGCGGTTCCTGCAGATCCACGAGGCCCACTGGACGGTCACCTGCGAGGTACGGGAGATCGTCGAAGGCTGAGCCTTGGCCGTACGGGTCCGGGGGTGTCTGATGGTGGACCGTGACGCCAGACACCCCCGCCCCCGGCCAGACCTCCCCCCAGGCCCCTGACCGCACCATCGAAACCGTCTTCCGGATGGAGTCGCCCCGCATCATCGCCGGGGTCGCACGCATCGTGCGCGACGTCGGCATCGCGGAGGAACTTGCGCAGGACGCGCTGGTCGCCGCACTGGAACAGTGGCCCGGGGACGGAGTGCCGGGCAACCCCGGAGCCTGGCTCATGGCCACCGCCAAGCACCGGGCGATCGACCTCGTACGGCGGCGCGAGCGGTACGCCCGCAAACTGGTGGAGATGGGGCGCGACCTGGAGACGTCCGGGCCGCAGAGCCATCTCGACGAGCCCGCCGATCCCGACGACATCGACGACGATCTGCTGCGGCTCGTCTTCACCGCCTGCCACCCCGTCCTGTCCGCCGAGGCCCGGATCGCCCTCACCCTGCGGCTGCTCGGCGGGCTGACCACCGTCGAGATCGCCCGCGCCTTCCTCACGCCCGAGAAGACCCTCGCCCAGCGCATCGTGCGCGCCAAGCGGACGCTCGCCGCGAAGGGCGTTCCCTTCGAGGTGCCGTACGGGCCCGAACGCGAGGCCCGGCTCGGTTCCGTACTGGAGGTCATCTACCTGATCTTCAACGAGGGGTACGCCGCCACGGCCGGGGACGACTGGCTGCGGCCCGCGCTCTGTGAGGACGCCCTGCGGCTCGCGCGGGTGCTCGCCGAGTTGATGCCCAAGGAACCCGAAGTGCACGGGCTGGCCGCGCTGCTGGAACTGCAGGCGTCGCGGTCGGCCGCGCGGACCGGGCCCTCGGGGGAGCCCGTGCTGCTCAAGGACCAGAGCCGGGCGCGGTGGAACCGGGTGCTCATCCGGCGCGGGTTCGCCGCGCTGGGGCGGGCGGAGGCCGTGTCCTCCGGGGGTGGGCCGGGGCCGTACGTGCTGCAGGCCGCCATCGCCGCGTGCCACGCACACGCGCTCACGTACGCCGAGACCGACTGGGGGCGGATCGTCACGCTCTACGGGATGCTCGCCCTGCGGGTGCCGTCGCCGGTCGTCGAACTGAACCGGGCCGTCGCCGTGTCCATGGCCGAGGGGCCGGGGGCGGCGCTGGTCCTGGTGGACGCGCTGGTGGGGGAGCCGGCGTTGCGCGAATACCACTTGCTGCCGAGTGTCCGGGGGGACCTGTTGGTACGGCTCGGTCGTACGGAGGAAGCGGCGCGGGAGTTCACCCGGGCGGCTGGCCTCGCCGGCAACGAGCGGGAACGGACGCTCCTGCTGACCCGAGCACAAGAGTGCGCTCCGCCGCACTGAGAACACGCTTCCCGTCCCGTCTTGAGGGTGCGGCCCGGTGGGGGTTGCCCGCGCAGTTCCCCGCGCCCCTAAGGGCTCGGCTGCGCCCTCGCCCCGTAGGGGGCGCGGGGAACGGCGCGACAAGCCACGACGCACCCGCACCCACAAGACGCCCGGTCCACCTCCTCCCTCTGGGGGCGCGGGGAACGGCGCGACCAACCACGACGCACCCGCACCCACAAGACGGCGGGTCCGCCTTCCCCCTCAGGGGCGCGGGGAACTGCGCGATCAGCCACGGCGTGCCCGCACCCGCGAGACGGACGGTGCGGGCGGTCCCGACGGGGCCCGGGTCGCCCGAACGGCTCTTCTGTCGTGAAGGTGGGCCCGGGGCGTGGCACGGTGGAGCCACCTGTTGGCACCACCGGACCCCGGAGCCTCACATGGCTGATCTGCAGGACGAACTGCACTCCACCGCAGAGGTCGGGGAACTGGACCTGGATCACCCCGAGCCGCTGAGCGCGTTCGAGCCCCCGGCCGTCGAGCCAGGGCCCGGCGCGGACAGCGAGCGCGGTACCGACCCCCTGGCCCGCGCCCACACCCTCCTCGCCGCCCACCCCGTCGCGGACGGCTACAGCGGCCTCCCCTGGGCCCTGCGCCGCCTGTCCTGGTACGACCTCGAACTGGGCGAGAGCGCGGTCGACACGGACGTGCCACGGCTCCGCGAGGGACACGTGGGAGCGTTGTTCTGGTCGCTGCACCTGCCGGGAGGCCTCGTCGGCGAGCGGGCCGTCGGCGCCACGCTGGAACAGCTCGACCTCGTGAAGACCGTGGTCGCCGCGCATCCGGAGGGCCTGCGCATGGCCCACAGTGCGGCCCAGGTCACGGACGCCAGGAACTGCGGGCGGGTCGCCGTGCTGCTCGGCCCCGCGGGCGCCGCCGCACTGGACGACTCCCTGGGCATTCTGCGGGCGCTGCACGCCCTCGGCCTGCGTGTCCTCACCCTCTCGGGCGCTTCCTGGGCCGGCGAGAACGGGCTGACGCGGTTCGGCGAGGAGGTCGTGCGTGAGATGAACCGCCTCGGCGTGCTCGCCGACCTCTCCGGCGCCTCGGACGCCACCGTCCGCCGCGCCCTGACCATCTCCAAGGCCCCGGTGATGTGCACCCGCTCCGCCGCCCGCGCCCTGCGCCCGCACCCGTCGAACCTCCCCGACGACGTGCTCGTCGAACTCGGTGCCAACCACGGCCTGTGCCTGGTCCCGCTGACCGCCGAGCAGACCGGCCCGACGGTCCGGGACGTCGCCGACCACCTGGACCACGTACGGGATCTCGCGGGGCCCGAGTGCGTCGGCCTCTCGGGGACGTACGACTCCGGGGCCGCGCATCCGCAGGACCTGTCCGACGCCTCGGGTTATCCGCGGCTGGTCGCCGAACTCCTCGGCCGCGGCTGGTCCGGGACCGATCTGGCCCTGCTCACCTGGGGCAACGTCCAACGCGTCCTGCGTTCCGCGGACTTCACCTCCCGTGCCGCCCGGCAGCGCCGCGAGCCGTCCATGGCACGGATCGCCGAACTCGACGGCTGACCCGGCAGGCGCGGCAGGCGCGGAGGCAGAACGGGAGGGAACTGCCGCGGGGGCCTCAGGCCGTCGGGCGGCCCATCGCGCGGTACGTCCAGCCCGCCGCCCGCCACACCGCCGGGTCGAGCGCGTTGCGGCCGTCCAGTACGACCCGGTCCGTGGCGACCTCGCCCAGCGCCGCCGGGTCCAGCTCGCGGAACTCGCGCCACTCGGTGAGGTGCAGGACGGCGTGCGCCCCGCGGACGGCGTCCACGGCCGTCTCCGCGTAGCCGAGGGTCGGGAAGAGGCGGCGGGCGTTGTCCATGCCCTTGGGGTCGTAGACGGTGACCTGGCCGCCCTGGAGGTGGATCTGGCCCGCGACGTTCAGCGCGGGGGAGTCCCGGACGTCGTCCGAGTCGGGCTTGAAGGTCGCGCCGAGCACCGCGATGCGCTTGCCGAGGAAGGAGCTGCCGCCCAGCGCCTCACGCGTCATCTCCACCATCTGGCCGCGGCGCCGCATGTTGATGGAGTCGATCTCGCGCAGGAAGGTGAGCGCCTGGTCGGCGCCCAGTTCGCCCGCGCGGGCCATGAACGCGCGGATGTCCTTGGGCAGGCAGCCGCCGCCGAAGCCGATGCCCGCGCGCAGGAACTTCTTGCCGATCCGGTCGTCGTGCCCGATCGCCTCGGCGAGCTTGACGACGTCTCCGCCGCCGGCCTCGCAGACCTCGGCCATCGCGTTGATGAACGAGATCTTGGTGGCGAGGAAGGAGTTCGCGGCGGTCTTCACCAGTTCGGCGGTCGGGAAGTCGGTCACCACGAAGGGCGTGCCCTCGGACAGCGGTGTCGCGTACACCTCGCGCAGCAGCTTCTCGGCGCGCTCGCTGCGGATTCCGGCGACGATCCGGTCGGGGTGCAGGGTGTCCTGGACGGCGAAGCCCTCGCGCAGGAACTCCGGGTTCCAGGCCAGCTCGACCTCCTCGCCCGCGGGTGCCAGTCCGGTGAGTATGCGGGCCAGCCGGTCGGCCGATCCGACGGGGACGGTGGACTTGCCGACGACCAGGGCGGGCCCGGTGAGGTGCGGGGCCAGCGAGGCGAAGGCGGCGTCGACGTACGACATGTCGCAGGCGTACTCGCCGTGCTTCTGCGGGGTGTTCACGCAGACGAAGTGGATGTCGCCGAACTCCGCGACCTCGGCGAAGTCCATGGTGAACCGCAGCCGCCCGCTGGATCCCTCGATCCCGGCGACATGCTTGCGCAGCAGTTCCTCAAGACCGGGCTCGTACATCGGGACCTCGCCCCGCTGGAGCATCTCGATCTTCTCGGGCACCACGTCCAGACCCAGCACCTCGAAACCGAGCTCGGCCATGGCGGCGGCATGCGTGGCGCCGAGATAGCCGGTACCGATCACGGTGATCTTGAGGGCCATGGGTGCTCCAGGAGGTAGCCGTCAGGTGCGCGGACAGAGCATAGTCGGGGCGTGCCGGAGCCCTTCACCGGGCAGATCCCCCCTGTCGGCAAGCTCACGTATCACTCACGTGGGCGGGCGCATAAAATTTGGGTTACTTAACGGTAGTTAGCTCGGCGTCACTGCATCTTTGGGAGCGTGAGAGACCTTGGCCGGATCGGCTGATTTCGACCTGTACCGCCCGTCCGAGGAGCACGACATGCTCCGGGACGCGATCCGCTCACTGGCCGAGGCGAAGATCGCGCCGCATGCCGCGGCGGTGGACGAGGAGGCCCGCTTCCCCCGGGAGGCCCTGGACGCGCTGGTCGCGGCCGACCTGCACGCCGTGCACGTACCGGAGTCGTACGGCGGCACCGGCGCGGACGCGCTGGCCACGGTCATCGTGATCGAGGAGGTGGCGCGGGTCTGCGCGTCCTCGTCCCTGATCCCCGCGGTGAACAAGCTCGGCTCGCTGCCCGTCATCCTCTCGGGCTCCGAGGACCTGAAGAAGAAGTACATGACGCCGCTGGCCAAGGGCGACGCGATGTTCTCGTACGCCCTCTCCGAGCCGGACGCGGGCTCCGACGCGGCCGGCATGAAGACGAAGGCGGTCCGCGACGGCGACTTCTACGTCCTGGACGGCGTGAAGCGCTGGATCACCAACGCCGGCGAGTCCGAGTACTACACGGTGATGGCCGTGACCGACCCCACCAAGCGCTCGAAGGGCATCTCCGCCTTCGTCGTCGAGAAGTCGGACGAGGGCGTCTCCTTCGGCGCCCCGGAGCGCAAGCTCGGCATCAAGGGCAGCCCGACCCGCGAGGTCTACCTCGACAACGTCCGCATCCCGGCCGACCGCATGATCGGCGAGGAGGGCACGGGCTTCGCCACCGCGATGAAGACCCTGGACCACACCCGCATCACGATCGCCGCGCAGGCGCTCGGCATCGCCCAGGGCGCGCTCGACTACGCCAAGGGGTACGTCCAGGAGCGCAAGCAGTTCGGCAAGCCGATCGCCGACTTCCAGGGCATCCAGTTCATGCTCGCCGACATGGCCATGAAGATCGAGGCCGCCCGCCAGCTCACGTACGCGGCGGCGGCCAAGTCCGAGCGCGGTGACAAGGACCTCACCTTCCAGGGCGCGGCGGCCAAGTGCTTCGCCTCCGACGTCGCCATGGAGGTCACCACGGACGCCGTCCAGCTCCTCGGCGGCTACGGCTACACCCGTGACTACCCGGTCGAGCGCATGATGCGCGACGCCAAGATCACGCAGATCTACGAGGGCACGAACCAGGTCCAGCGGATCGTGATGGCCCGCAACCTGCCGTAGGCCACCGTGTGCGGCATGCGAGAGGCCCCCGGAACCAGTTCGGTTGCGGGGGCCTCTCGCATGCCCTGACGGGTGCGGCTGTTGGTTGTTCTGCCTACCGGTCGCTCGTCACCGTGACCTTCTCGTCGTTCTTCAGCTGCTCGACGAGCTGCTTGACCTTGGCGGTGTCCCACTGGAGGTTGCCGTTGCCGGTGTTGCCCGAGATCGGCATGTTCATGGACTTGCCGTCGCCGCTGGTGACGCCCTTCATGGCCAGGAACATCGAGCCGAGGTCCCACAGCGACATGTCCTTGTCGACGGTGAGGGTGTCGAGGCCGGAGCTGAGCGTCGGGTACAGCTTGAAGGGGTTCAGGACCGTGGACGGGGTCGCCGTCTGGTTGGCGAGCGCCGAGAGGAACTTCTGCTGGTTCTTCGTACGGTCCAGGTCGCTGCCCGCGAGCGCGTACCGGGTCCGGACGAACGCCAGGGACTGCTCGCCGTTGAGGGTCTGCTTGCCCGCCTCGAAGTCGGCACCGGACTTGGTGTCCTTCATGCCGCCCTTGGGGATCTCGATCTCCACGCCGCCGACGGAGTCGACGATCTTGGCGAAGCCGGCGAAGCCGATCTCCGCGTAGTGGTCGATGCGCAGTCCCGTGTTGGCCTCGACGGTCCGTACGAGCAGCTCGGGGCCGTCCTCCGCGTACGCCGCGTTCAGCTTCACCTGGCGGCCGGTGCCCTGGAACGTCTTGCCGGACTCGGAGCCCTTGAAGGTGGGGATCGTCACGTTCGAGTCGCGGGGCAGCGACACCATCGTGTTCCCGTTGTCACCGACGTGCAGGATCATCATCGAGTCGGTGCGCTTGCCGTCGGCGGAGCCCGTGTGGAGCTTCTTCTTCTCCTCGGCGGACATGCCCTCGCGGCTGTCGGAGCCGACGATCAGGTAGTTCGTGCCCTCGCCCCCGTCGGGACGGTCGATGACCTTCGACAGGTCGACGTCCCGGTTGAGCTTGGAGTCGGCCCAGAAGTACGTGCCCACGGTCACCACGACGAGCACGGTGACCACGGAGATCGAGATCCACTTGATCCGCTTGCGCCAGTTCGGCGCGGGGCGGCCGGGCCGGCCGTCGGGGCCGGGGCCCTGCGGACCGCCGCCGCCCCCGTAGACCTGCCCCGTGTTGTATCCGTCGTAGCCGTTGTCACCGTGACCGTCGGTGTACGACTGCTGCGGCGGGACCCCGTGAGGAGGCGCCGAGGAGTGCGGGGCGCCTGCGGGGCCGCGCTGCACCTGTCGCATCACGCGGGCACCCTCGGGCTGGGCGCTCGCGCTGCCACGGCCTTGGCGGTCGCCGCCGTTGTTTCCGGACCATCCCTGGGGCCAATCGTTCATGCGACCCAGTGTGCAGTGCCCGAGGGTGTGGCATACAAGGGTCTTCGGAAAATCGGATCAGGGCTGTTGCCAAGCTGATGCAAAGCGACCCTTGCGCGCCCCGGCATAGGGTGGGCGGCATGACAGACCAGGCCACCACCCCGGAATCCGATATTCCGGGCAAGCCGACCTCGGCGTCCCGGACCACGCTCAGCCACATCATGAGCCACAACGACACCAACCTGCTGGGGACGGTGCACGGTGGGGTGATCATGAAGCTGGTCGACGACGCGGCGGGGGCCGTGGCGGGGCGGCACTCGGGTGGGCCCGCCGTCACCGCGTCCATGGACGAGATGGCGTTCCTGGAACCCGTACGCGTAGGTGACCTGGTCCATGTGAAGGCACAGGTCAACTGGACCGGGCGTACGTCCATGGAGGTCGGTGTCCGGGTGCTCGCCGAGCGGTGGAACGAGTCGACACCGCCCCAGCAGGTGGGGTCCGCGTATCTCGTGTTCGCGGCGGTGGACTCCGACGGGAAGCCGCGGCGGGTGCCGCCTGTGTGTCCGGAGACCGAGCGGGACGAGCGGCGGTATCAGGAGGCGCAGATCCGGCGCCAGCACCGGCTGGCTCGCCGCCGCGCGATCCTGGACCTCCGCGAACGCCGCGCAGCGGAGGGCTTGGACTAACGCCCCGTCCCACGCGGGCGAGCCCAAAAGACTGCGCAGTTCCCCGCGCCCCTGAAGACGAAAGACTGCGCAGTTCCCCGCGCCCCTAAAGACGAAAAGATTGCGCCGTTCCCCGCGCCCCTGAGGGGCGAGGGCGCAGCCGAGCCCTGAGGGGCGCGGGGAACGGCGCGGCCAGCCACGACGGGCCCGCAGGGGTGGTTTTCAGGGGCGCGGGGAACTGCGCGATCTTTTGGGCGCGCCCCCTCGGGGCCGCAGGCGCTAGGCCGGTGGGCAGATCACCTGGTCGCCGGTGACCGCCGCGAACTCCCCCTGCGTCGGATCGTCCGCACGGACCTTGCGGACCCCCGAGAAGTCCGCCCCCGCCACCACCTTCATCAACGGCCCCTGCCCCGTCACGGCATGCAGCTCACTGCCGGGCAACGCCGCCGCGAGCGACTTCGCGGACCGGTCCCAGCGCGGGTCGTACCGCACGACGGTCCGCCGCAGCGTCCGGTCCTGCGCGTTCACCGGCGCCCGGGTGGTCCGGAACCCCGTCCCCGCAAGACCGCTGTCGACCCGCAGCCCCAGCCCGGAGGTCATCGTCCCGTTCTCCACCTGCACCCGGATCTGCTGCGGAGCCACATCGACGCTCAGCACCTTGGACCGCACCCGGTGCGGAGCGAGCGGCTTGTCGTCGCGCAGGGTGGCGAAGAGCCGCCCCGCTTTCTTCGTGTCCCACTTCAGCGTCGAGCCGATGCCCTTGACGGCGTACCCCATCTGTCCGATCGGGACGGTCGTGAACTCCGAGGACGACGGCGAGAAGCCCCGCATCGCCCGCCCCAGGTCGATGAGTTCGTTGGTTCCGAAGCCCTTGTCCGCCCGCACGGCGCCGAGCACGGACTGTGTCACGTCGCGGAACCTGATCGGGTTGAGCAGCACCCCGGACGACGTGGCCTGTGCGATCAGCGCCGCCAGGAACCGCTGCTGACGCTGCATCCGGCCGAGGTCGGAGGCTCCGTCGACGTGCCGCGAACGTACGTACTGCAGTGCCTGTCCGCCGTTCAGGTCGTGCGTCCCGGTCGCGAGGTCGAGGCCGGTGACCGTGTCCTTCAGCGGCCGGACCGTGCAGATCCGCACCCCGCCGAGCACGTCCACGGTCTTCATGAAGCTGATGAAGTCGACCTCCAGATAGTGGTCGATCTTCACGTCGGTCATCTTCTCGACGGTGCGCACGGTCAGCTGCGGCCCGCCCTCCGCGTACGCGGCGTTCAGTTTGACCGGGTGCGCCTTGTGCCGGTCGCCGGTGGTCCGGTCGATGTGCGGGGGCGTCTCGGCGTACGAGTCGCGCGGCAGACTCACCACGCTGGCCCGCCGCCGGTCCTCGGAGACGTGCACGATCATGACCGTGTCCGTGCAGTGGCAGGGGGCGCCGCCGAGCCGGTACTCCGCCTTCTCCCGCGCCGTGATCCGGTCCCGTCCGTCGGTGCCGACCAGGAGCACGTTCATGCCGTGGCCGCGGGCGGGCCGGTTCTTCATGTCCTTGAAGGGGTCGATCCGGTGGATGTCGGAGTCGAGACCGGTGACCACCGCGTGTCCGACGCCGGCCGCCGCGAGCACCGCCACGGACAGCGCGGTCGCCACCCGCGTGGCCCACTGCGGCCGGCCGCCCCGTACGGGCTGCCGTACCGGACGCTGTCGCGGGGGAGGGGCGGGAGAGCTGGGCGGGGTGGGCAAAGCGGACACCTCCGCGTAGGCCGGGTGTGGGGGTCCGTGAGCACCGTAGGCCCATACGATCTGCTGCCCGGTGCAGGGGCCGGGCGGCGCGCGTCGGTGTCCCCCGTTCGCGGTAACGTAATCCGCGATGAACGCCGAACCCGCCGTGCAGCTTCCCGCCGTGTCCGTGATCATGCCCGTCCTCAATGAGGAACGGCATCTGCGCGGAGCCGTCCAAGCGATCCTCGCCCAGGAGTACGGGGGCGAGATGGAGGTCGTGATCGCCATCGGTCCCTCGACGGACCGTACGGAGGAGATCGCGGCCGAACTCGTACGCGAGGACCCCCGGGTGCACACGGTCCCGAACCCGACCGGCCGCACCCCCGCCGCACTGAACGCCGCGATCAAGGCGTCCCGCCACCCGGTCGTCGTACGCGTCGACGGGCACGGCATGCTCTCGCCGAACTACATCGCGACCGCCGTACGGCTCCTGGAGGAGACCGGCGCGCAGAACGTCGGCGGCATCATGCACGCCGAGGGCGAGAACGACTGGGAGCACGCGGTCGCCGCCGCCATGACCTCGAAGATCGGCGTGGGCAACGCGGCCTTCCACACGGGCGGCCAGGCGGGTCCCGCGGACACGGTCTACCTGGGCGTCTTCCGGCGGGCGGCGCTGGAGCAACAGGGCGGCTACAACGAGGAGTTCATCCGCGCCCAGGACTGGGAGCTGAACTTCCGGATCAGGGAGGCGGGCGGCCTCATCTGGTTCTCGCCCGAGCTGCGGGTCTCGTACCGTCCGCGCCCCTCGATGCAGGCCCTGGCCAAGCAGTACAAGGACTACGGCCGTTGGCGTCATGTCGTGGCGCGCTACCACTCCGGTTCCATCAACCTGCGCTATCTGGCGCCGCCGACGGCGGTCGTCGCGATCGTCCTCGGTCTCGTGGTGGGCGCGGCGGTGACCCCCTGGGGCTTCCTGGTCCCCCTCGGCTACCTCGTCGCCATCGCGCTGGGCTCGCTGCCCGCGGGCAAGGGGCTGCCCCTGAAGGCGCGGCTGCGGATCCCGGTGGCGCTGGCGACCATGCACATGTCGTGGGGCTGGGGCTTCCTCACCAGCCCGAAGGCGCTGGCCAGGAAGGTCATCGCGTCCCGCCGTCCCGCGGTGCTGAGCGAGACCTGAGCACCGGGAGCCCGAACGGCCGAGGGGCCGGAACCACTGTCGTCCTGACAGCGGTTCCGGCCCCTCACCGGTTGGTGACCCCTCGCCGGTCCGGCGCCGGACTCAGTACCGGTACGGCTTGTACACGGGCATGCAGGCGTCCTCCTTGGAGCCGCTGAGGGCGTCCGCGCTCTCGGGCAGGTCACCCGCGTCCGGAGTGGACTGCTTCGGGTAGGCGTTGCCCTCCCGCCAGTCACTGCCGACGGTCAGCGTGGTGGTGACGGCGTCGGCCGTGGCGCGTACCTGACCGCTCGGCACACCGACGGCCTCGGCCACGGACAGCGCGTTCGCCCTGCCCTGCGCCCCCGAGGTCTTCGGGTACGTGATCTGCGTACGCGAGCTGGGATCGGCCTGCGCGCTCGCGGTGGCTTTGGTGAACCCCTTGCCCTGCAGGGCGCCCGCGATCGCCGTGGCCCGGCTGCCCACCGGCGCCAGTTCGCTGTCGTCGCCCGCCGTGCCGTTGACGACCGTGACGGACAGCCCCTCGGCGGGCGCGGCGGCAGGTCCGGTCGCCGCCGGGCTCGCGGACGCACCGCTCTTGCCCTTGCCGTCCTTGCCGCTCCTGCCGCCCTTGTCGAAGGAGACGTCGTTGCGGATCATCGACCACACCTTGTCCGCGTCCGTGGGCTTGGGGACCAGGTGGTTGGCGTTCAGCGGGTCCGGCACCGTGGGCATGGTCGTCATCGTGAACCGGTCCATCGGCACGGACTTGAGCTTCATCCCCAGGTCGTACAGCTTCTTGACCGTACCGATCTCCTCGGAGACCTCGAGGGAGTCGGTGGCCGCCTCGGCCAGACCCATCAGCCTGCCGCTGTCGGTGAAGACGTTCTGGCCCTTCAGCGTGCGGATCATCGAGTTCATGTACATGTGCTGGGCCTTGGCGCGGCCCAGGTCGCTCTCGAAGGCGTGCCGGGTGCGCAGCCACTGCAGGGCCTGCTTCCCCTTGACCTTGTGGCTGCCCGCCTTCAGCTTCAGACCGGAACCGCCCGGGACGCCCGGCAGCGGACGGTCCCACACGTTCTGCTCCACGCACACCTCGACACCGCCGATGGCGTCCGCCATCTTCACCACGCCGCCGAAGTCGACCATCATCCAGTGGTCGATGTAGACACCGGTGAGGTTCTGCCAGGTCGCCAGCGTGCAGCCGGCCCCGCCGCGCTGCAGCGACATGTTGATGATGTTGTTCGTCTCCGGGTACGTCTCCCCGGTCTCGGGGTCCTCGCACTCGGGGATCTTCACCCGGGTGTCGCGCGGGATGCTCACGACGGAGGCGCTCTTGCGGTCCGCGGAGACGTGCACCAGCATCTGGACGTCGGCCAGCGGCTTGCTGCCCACCTGGTCCTTGCTGCCGCCGAGCTTCACGTTCTCTTTCGAGTTGCGGCTGTCGGAGCCGAGCAACAGGATGTTCAGCGGCGTCTGACCGGCCGCGTTGGGCTCCGTCTTCTTGACGTCGGACTCACCGTTGTTGCGCTTGCCCTTGGATATGTTGCCGTTCAGATGGCGGTAGTAGAGGTATCCGGCGCCGGCCGTCCCGAGTATCAGCACCGCGAGGACCAGCGCGAACCACCGGAGTATGCGCCGGGGTCTGCCGCCCCGCCGTTTCGCCGGTCTGCCGCCGTCCCCGCCGTCTTCGCCGCCGTTCCCGCCCGACGCGGTCCGCGCCCGCGGCACCCGCGACGCCTGCGCGGTGCCGCCGCCACCTGCTTCCCCCGTCTGCGAGGAGCCGTCACCGCGACCGCCCTCCTCCGCATGCGAGGCGCGTGGACGAGCCCCCTCCCCACGCACACTGCTCTGCGCCATGTTCCTGCCTCCCCACCCTGCGCCTGACACAGGTCCGTCCTACGCCCTGTGAGACGTAGGACGGACCTGTTAGGTCACTTGGCGCACTCGACCTTGTCCGCCGTGGACTTCTCGACGTCCTCCGGCGCCGTCGACGGAGTGGTCAGAGAGACCCCGGCCCCCTTGAAGTCCTCACCGAGGGTCAGCGTGATCGCAGGGAGACCCTGGGAGTTGGTCACGCTCTTGCCCGGCTTCATGGCCGATCCGGACAGGCCCATGAGATCGGCGAGCCTGCGTGCCTGATCGGCCTGGTCGGGAGCGTACTCGACGGTTGTCTTCTTCAGCGTCGCCCCGGCGTTGCCCGCGTTCTCGGACTTCGTGACGCCCTCTTCGAGCTGCAGCCAGTTGAGGGTCTCCTGCGCGGAACCGGCGACCGCGCCGCCGTTGAGGACCCGCACACGGACCTCGGCGGGGTCGGCCTTGCTGCCCTTGAGACGGGCGGCCTCGGCGGCCTTCTCCTTCTTCTTCTCCTGCTTGACCGCGGTGAGCGAGACGTCGTCCTTGATCAGGGCGAACATCTCCTTGGCCTTGGCCTCCTGGAGGACCACCGTGGCCTTGACCTTCTCGGTGGGGTTGTCGGCCACCGGCACGGTGGTGAAGGACAGGTTCTTGGTGGGGAACTTGCCCAACTCGGTGCCCAGGTCACGCAGTTTGGTGATGCTGCTGATCTTCGAGTCGACGGTCAGCGCCTTGGTGCCCGCCTCCGCCAGCTTGAGCAGCTTGGTGGGGCTGGTGAGCGTGTCGTTCGACTTCAGCTTGCGCATCAGGGAGCTGAGGAACTGCTGCTGGATCTCGATCCGGCTGAGGTCGCCGCCGAAGCCCACCGAGTGGCGGGTACGGACGAAGGCGAGCGCCTCCTCGCCCTGGATGCTGTGCTCGCCCTTGGACAGCTTGAGCTTGGAGTCCGGGTCGTCGATGTCCTTGGCGAGACACACGTCCACGCCGTCGACCGCCGTCGTCAGTGTCTTGACCGCGTTGAAGTCGGCGATCATGAAGTGGTCCATCTTGACGCCGGTGAGCGCGGTGACGGTCCGCATCGTGCAGCTCGGCGTCCGGCCCTCCTGGCCCAGGCTCTCGTTGAAGCGTGTGTTCAGCGTGCCCGGGATGACCTTGGTGGAGCCGTCCTCCTGCGTCGTCGGGCAGTCCGGGATGTCGGTGATCAGGTCACGCGGGATGCTCATCGCGGTGGCGTTCGTACGGTCCTTGGAGACATGCAGCAACACCGTGGTGTCGGCATGGCCGGGACTGTCCGAGTCGCCGTAGCCGTCGTTCCCGTCACCGGTGCGCTTGTCCGTGCCCACCAGGAGGACGTTGATCGCCCGGTCCTTGCTGAAGCCGCCGGTACCCGCGCCGTCGTCGGAGACGGACGTGATGTTGCCGTTTAGATGCTTCCAATAGAGGTACCCGGCGGTACTGGTACCGACGAGCAGGAAGGCCATCGTGCCGCCCGTCCAGAGCAGTATTTTCTTGCCCCGCGACTTCTTGGGCCGGCCCTTGCGCCGGCCGGCCGGCGGCGGGCTCTCGGGCGCACGGCGTCTGCGCGGCCCGGGCACGCCGGGCTCCGGCGCCTCCTCCGGTGTCCCCTTCCGCTCCCGGCCGGGAGCGGTGCGCCCGGCCGGCGGCGCGGCGGCACCCGCCGCTCTGCGGGAACGGGGACCTGGGACCGCCGACTGCGGTGCGGAATTCTGCAGTCGCAGTTCGTAGTCGCCTGTGTTCGGGTTGAGTACCCACTGGTCTGCGGGGTCGATATCGTCCGCCCGCCCACGGCCTTGCGCGTCCACGGTTGCTTGAGTCCTCCGTCGGGGCCACGCGGCGTCTTTTCCCCCTCAAAAAGACGCTCGGTCAGTCGGTCCAACCAGTGCGCGACTCCCAGGACAGGCCTCGGGCCGGGTGCACCGGATCGCTCACACTATCCGGCCGGATCAGCCACGAGCGACGACGGTGACGAATTCCACGTCCCTACAACCGGGCAATCCGCCCAATTCCTTGAACGTACGTTCCCGCTCTTGGTTTGCCCTTTACTCGGAGGGCTGTTCGGGCGTTAACCGCACACGTCCTCGGCGGCGGTGTTTCCCCGGAAAGTCGGCGCGGGACTCGGTGTGGACGAAGTCCCGTCGGCCCGCTTTCCGCCCGATTTGCCGTCGTCCGCACCCGACTCGGCCCCGAAGCGCCCGTCCTCGCCCCCGTCACCCGGCCGATAGCGCTCGAAGTCGTACGAATAGCCGCGCCTGGCCGGCTCGTCGACCGGCTCGGGAGTACTCCTCTTTGCACCGGAATCCTCCGGAACTTCCTTCGCGACCTCCAACGGCGCGTCCCTGCGCAGCCGCTCGAAAAGTTTCTGCGCCTCGGGTTCCACCAACTGGTCGCGATTGGCGTCGAGGGCGTACGACTCCCTCGGCACGGTAAGGAATTGCACCCGTTCGGTGGGGATGTTGCGCATACCGCGGACCAGGTCGTACAGCCCCCGCAGGTTCGCCAGCCCGGGGTCGGTCGTGAGGGACGACGTCGCCGCGTCCAGCACGGGATAGAGCTTCGCGGGATTCAGCAGTACGTCGTTGCTGCGCACCTTGTTGACGAGCGCGCCCAGGAAACGCTGCTGGCGGTCCATCCGGTCGGTGTCGCTGCCGTCGCCGATGGTCTTGCGGGCCCGCACATAACCGAGGGCCTGCTCGCCGTCGAGCCGCACCTTGCCCGCGGGCAGCCGCAGTTTCGCGGCGGGGTCGTCGATCGGCTCCTTCAGACACACCTCGACGCCGTCGACCGCCTCGACCATGTCCTTGAACCCGTGGAAGTCCACCACCATGTGATGGTCCACGCGCACCCCGGTCAGCTTCTCGACGGTACGGATCGTGCAGGCCGGACCGCCCTTCTGGAAGGCGTAGTTGAACATCGAGAACATGGGTGCGCCGCGGGAACCGTCCGACCGCAGGCAGCTCGGTATGTCGACCATGAGGTCGCGCGGGAGCGAGACGGCGGTCGCGCTGCGCCGGTTCGCCGCGAGGTGCAGCAGGATCGTGGTGTCGGAGCGCTCGGTGCCGGAGTCCCTGCCGTACTTGCGGTTCCCGTCGCCGGACCGTGAGTCCGAGCCGATCAGCAGGATGTTCTGCGCGGCGCGTACGAGCGCGGTGGGCCGTTCCTTCTCGTAGCGGGCGAGTTCGGCGGCCGTGTCGTCGTCCGAGGTGATGTTGGCGTTCAGCTTCTCGTACACCGCCCAGCCGGCTCCCGCTGCGCCGACGAGGGTCACGGCGACGCCGATGCCCGTCCACCGCAGCCATCGTCTGCGGCGCCGGGCGACGCCGGTTCCCGTGGCGGCGGAGCCCACACCGGGCCCGACCGCCCCGTCACGACGCGTCCCACCGGTGCCGCTCACCACCCTGTACGCCTCCTCCCGCCGGCCCTGCCATGCCCTCTACGACCATGCCGCGTTTCGGGCGACGAGGGCCTTGGGTGGTGGGCCGAACGGGGGATGCCGCCGAGTGCGGGCGGGCGGGGCGGGCCCAAAGGATTGCGCAGTTCCCCGCGCCCCTAGGTACCTAGGGGCGCGGGGAAATGCGC